>CALUIQ010000149.1 GCA_944320735.1 uncultured Bacteroides sp.
CTGAACGGGACTTCCGCCGAAGCCACTTCTCCGGCACGGGTTAAGAAATGGAAGCATCCCGAAGACGGCTATCTGCACGCTATGCACCGGAGTGACTGGGGTAGTATGCACTATCGTATTACGGGGAAGGATAAGAAAGGGAACTTGACATTGGAGGGGGGGTGGCAAAACAACCGCAAATCTGCACCCCATCCGCGCAATCGGATGGTGGAAAACATCTTCGAAGAATTGGATGCGCCCGGTGAATGGTTCTACGACGTTCGTGAGCGGTATTTGTATTATTATCCTTTGCCTGGTGAACAGGTGGGAAACCTGCATTTTGAAGTGCCGGTATTGAAATGCCTGATTTCCTTGCAAGGTACGCAACAAGAGCCAGTGCGCAACATTACGTTGCAAAACTTGGAGTTCACATTGGCTTCGCGCACTTTTATGGAGCCTTACGAGCAACTGTTACGTTCGGATTGGTGCATCTACCGTGGTGGAGCCATTTTTATGGAAGGAACCGAAGACTGTTGGGTGCGCGATTGTGACTTGCATCATTTGGGTGGAAATGCGGTATTCTTTTCCAACTACAATCGTCGCTCCGGTGTCTGCGGTTCGTTGTTCACCCAAGTGGGAGCAAGTGCGGTCTGCGTAGTGGGCAGTCCGGACGCGGTGCGTTCGCCCGCGTTTGGTTATGGTAATACGGTGCCTTTGGAGAAGACAGACCTCACGCCCGGCCCCCGGAATGACAATTATCCTTCGCGCCTCTTGATAGCCGACAACCTGATTCACCACATCGGACTGGTAGAAAAACAAGTGGCCGGAGTGGAACTGTCTATGTGCAGCCACATTACCGTCAGCCATAACACCATCTATCACGTGCCGCGGGCCGGCATCAATGTCAGCGAAGGAACTTGGGGTGGACACTTGATTGAATATAACGATGTGTTCGCTACCGTGATGGAAACCGGAGACCACGGCGCTTTCAATTCCTGGGGGCGTGACCGCTTTTGGAGCAGTTCGGGTAAGGCTATGAACGAAAGGTTGAAGAAACATCCCGAACTGATGTGGGCTGATGCCGCTTTTTGTACGACCATAGCCCATAACCGTTTCCGTTGCGACCGCGGCTGGGACATTGATTTGGACGATGGATCCAGCAATTACCATATTTATAATAATCTTTGCTTGAATGGTGGACTGAAATTGCGTGAGGGCTTCTACCGGGTGGTGGAAAACAATATTCTGGTCAACAACACGTTCCATCCCCACGTATGGTTCGCGAAGAGCGGTGATGTCTTTACCCGCAATCTCGTGATGTCTCCTTACCGTCCCATCGGTGTTTCCCATTGGGGTGCGGAGGTCGATTACAACGTGTTTGCTGACAGTGCCTCTTATCGGGCCGCTTTGCGGAACGGTACCGACCGCCATTCCATTGTGCGTACTATACGCTTTAAAAATCCTTCCCAGGGGGATTTCCGGGTAGACAGCTTGGCTGAGATAACCCCCTATTGCGGTTTCCGTAATTTTGAGATGGATAACTTCGGGGTGCTTTCTCCGCGTCTGAGGCGGCAAGCCCAGCAGCCTCCTATGCCTGTGCCCGCCATTCTGGAAAGAACCGACGCGGAGATTTGGGAGTGGTCTGGTTTACGTCTGAAGACTTTGGATACGTTGGGAGAGCGTTCGGCTACCGGAATGGATAGCGAGCGGGGCGTTTACATCGTCAGTATGCAGGCTATGGGAAATCCGTTGCGTGACTTGTTGCGGCCTAATGATGTGATATTGAAGATAGACGACAAGGATATCCTGACTTTGGAAGATTGGAAGAAAGCGGTAGAGGCGACGGATTGGAGCCGATCTCATAAGTTGGTTATTTTCCGTGAGCAGAGAAGCATGACGGAGGAAATTCCGGCAGGGACGGTTAAAATAGTACACAAAAATAAATAAGCTATTCAAGGCCTGGCTTTTTAGGTTAGAAGCATAAGGGCCGAATGTTTCTAACCTAAAGGGTGAATGTTAGAAACCTTCGGCCCTTATGTTTCTAACATTCCATTTTCTTTGTTCTGAACCCTTCTTATGAGGAATTGCCTTGTGCGTCGCTTGTGAGTTAGAAAAGTTTACATAAGGGCAAATGCTTTTTGGGGGGTTATTCCAAAATATACCAATTGTATCCGCCAAGCCTCTTCGTTCCGTATCCGTAGCGTCTCTTAACATCTCAAAGGCTGTACAAGATTGGAATGTTTCCCCAGGAGCAATTTCATAATTTGGCCCAATCAGCGGAGTGACCTCTAGGCGGGCCGGTTTGTATTGCCCGTAGTAGCGGATGCCTGTAGCCTCGTACTCCGGGTGGTCGAATACCCACCGTACCGCAGGATTGTCTTTCATGGCTTCCATGTCTCCTCCCATCGCATAATCCGTCACGACAAACAGTTGTGTGAATCGGTCTATGTAGTCGCGGGGAGCGTCTGTTTGCGCCGCCTTCTTACGATAGTCTTTCGTGTAAGTTCCTGCCTCTTGCGCCATCATACGCACTTCGTGCGGCTCGCCGTAATGCACTTTGGGAGCAGTCTCGGTCAAAGTCAATATTTCCGATTTGAACGCGTTCAATACGACCGTTTGCGTTCCTCTATTTTCCACTTCGATTTGTTTGGAGAGGATGGGGGCTTTGTCGTATAACTCATAGATTACTTTGACGGTTATCCCTTTCAACTTCTCGGCAATCTTAGGGGCAGGCTGGTAGGTGAATACGATTCGTTTGCCCGGTGCCGGCCACGGATATTTGTTGGCAGTCCATTCCTCGTGGGGACGGTAAGGAAACCGTTCTATGGTTTCTCCGATTTCGTATCCCGTGTAGATAAAAGCTGTGTCGCATACTTTCATTTCGTGCAGGAATCCTGTTGTAAAATAGTTTTGTACGGGCTGCCCATTCAATCCTCCCACAGGATAATCCTTCCCGTCCAGTGTCACAATGGCTTCGGGGCGTACAGCCCTCAATTCACTGTTTCCCGTCATCAGATTGTCCAATCCGATAGTGGCCACGTTGGGCGACAAGACAAAAGTGCGCGACATCAATCCGTTGCTCAACCGCAAGGTGTCTTCCCGGACATCCACGGTGGCCTTGAATGGATCGCCATTTATCAGCCAGTCTTTTGGGGCGTTTTCGGCACTGCTCCCGATGGCAATTCCCCATAAGAACAATAGTAAACTCGTTGTTTTATAGTTCATTTTACAAATAGATTTAAGCGAAATATGTTTTTTGAGCCAAATATCGGGATTATGTTTCAGACTGCTTTACTCATATCGTTATTCTTTTTGCTTAAATAGATTATTGATTGACATAAAGTCTGTTGAAGGGGGAGATTTGATACTTGATAAACTGAATTTTTAGTGCGCTGTATAAATCGAAATGACAAAAGGAAGCGTTTTTTTGAAAATGACTATCAAATATTTGCAAGTTTCATAAATAAATCTTTTCTTTGCATAAGCGGAGGAGAGAAAGAAGTACGCCTCTGTTGGTTTTAGGTGGTAAATGCGTTTATCTGTCCGGATGAACGCATTTATTTTAACCCTGCTATCGTGGAGGATAGAAAGCGAATAATCAATAACAACTGATAGACTGTATGAAAAGCAATTTGAAAAAAGTACTGGTCTTAGGCTCGGGGGCGCTTAAGATAGGACAGGCCGGAGAGTTCGACTACTCCGGCTCGCAGGCGTTGAAAGCCCTGCGCGAAGAAGGCATCAGTTCGGTGCTGGTGAACCCCAACATTGCTACGATTCAGACCTCGGAAGGCATTGCCGACCAAGTGTATTTCTTGCCGGTGACACCTTATTTCGTGGAGCGCATCATTGAAAAAGAACGTCCGGACGGCATCCTGCTGGCTTTTGGCGGACAGACGGCGTTGAACTGTGGTACGGAATTGTACCGTAACGGGGTATTGGAGAAATATGGCGTGCAAGTGCTGGGCACCTCGGTGGAAGCTATTATGAATACTGAGGACCGTGACTTGTTTGTGAAGCAATTGGACGAAATCCCGATGAAGACACCCAAAAGCCATGCGGTGGAAAATATGGCGGAAGCCTTGAAGGCGGCGCAGGAAATCGGCTATCCGGTGATGGTACGTTCGGCCTATGCTTTGGGCGGACAGGGTAGCGGTATTTGCCCGGACGAAGAGACTTTCCTTCGTTTGGCCGAAAGCGCGTTTACTTTCTCTAATCAGATTTTGGTAGAAGAGTCGTTGAAAGGTTGGAAGGAAATTGAGTTTGAGGTCATCCGCGATGCCAACGACCATTGCTTTACCGTGGCCAGTATGGAGAATTTCGACCCGCTGGGCATCCATACGGGTGAGAGTATCGTGGTGGCTCCCACGTGTTCGCTAAGCGACGAGCAAGTCGAAACATTGCAGGCGCTTTCGCGAAAGTGTGTCCGTCATTTGAATATTGTGGGCGAGTGCAACATTCAATATGCGTTCAACGCCGAGACCAACGACTATCGTGTCATTGAGGTCAACGCCCGTTTGAGCCGTTCTTCCGCTTTGGCTTCCAAGGCCACGGGCTATCCGTTGGCGTTTGTGGCCGCCAAGATTGCATTGGGCTACACGTTGGACGAGATTGGCGAGATGGGCACGCCCAACTCCGCTTACGTGGCTCCCCAGTTGGACTACCTGATTTGCAAGATTCCTCGTTGGGACTTGACGAAGTTTGTGGGTGTGAGCCGTGAGATTGGCTCGAGCATGAAGTCGGTGGGCGAAATTATGTCTATTGGCCGCTCGTTCGAAGAGATTATACAGAAAGGTCTGCGTATGATAGGGCAGGGTATGCACGGCTTTGTGGGCAACGAAGGCTTGCACTTCGATGACCTCGACCATGAACTGTCGCATCCTACGGATTTGCGTATCTTCGCCATCGCTCAAGCGTTGGAGGAAGGGTACACCATCGACCGTATCTACGAGTTGACCAAGATTGACCCTTGGTTCTTGGGCAAGCTGAAAAACATCGTGGACTACAAGGCCGTACTCTCGGAATATAATAAGGTGGAAGACATCCCGGCCGACGTATTGCGCCAGGCCAAAGTTCTGGGCTTCTCCGACTTCCAGATTGCCCGCTTTGTGCTCCATCCGGAAGGGACTATGGAGAAAGAAAACCTGATTGTGCGTGCCCGCCGCAAAGAATTAGGCATTCTTCCTGCCGTAAAAAGAATCAATACCGTGGCCAGCGAGCATCCCGAACTGACGAATTACCTCTATATGACGTACGGGGTCGAAGGCTACGATGTGAATTACTACAAGCATGAGAAGTCTGTTGTTGTTTTAGGTTCGGGTGCTTACCGCATCGGCTCCAGCGTGGAGTTCGACTGGTGTTCGGTAAACGCCATCCAGACGGCACGCAAGTTGGGCTATAAGTCCATTATGATAAACTACAATCCGGAGACCGTGTCCACGGACTATGATATGTGTGACCGCCTCTACTTTGACGAGCTTTCTTTTGAGCGCGTGCTCGATGTCATCGACTTGGAAGAACCGCGCGGAGTCATTGTCTCCGTGGGCGGACAGATACCGAACAATCTAGCTATGAAGCTCCATCGTCAGGCTGTTCCCATCCTGGGAACTTCGCCCGTCAGCATCGACCGCGCCGAGAACCGCAACAAGTTCTCTCACATGCTCGACCTCTTGGGCATCGACCAGCCCGCTTGGCAGGAACTGACCAGCCTGGAAGATGTGAAGGGCTTTGTGGCCAAGGTGGGTTATCCCGTCTTGGTGCGTCCGTCCTACGTGTTGTCCGGTGCCGCTATGAACGTCTGCTACGATGAGGACGAACTGGAAGAATACCTCAAGATGGCCGTATCCGTGTCGAAGGAATATCCGGTGGTAGTGTCCCAGTTCCTGCAAAACACCAAGGAGATTGAGTTTGACGCCGTGGCGCAGAATGGTGAAATCGTGGAATACGCCATTTCCGAGCATATCGAATTCGCCGGTGTGCATTCAGGCGATGCCACGTTGGTGTTCCCCGCTCAGAAGATTTACTTTGCGACAGCCCGGCGCATCAAACGCATCAGCCGTCAGATAGCCAAGGAACTGAACATTTCCGGACCGTTCAACATCCAGTTCCTGGCGCGCAACAACGAGGTGAAGGTCATCGAGTGCAACCTCCGTGCTTCGCGCAGCTTCCCGTTTGTCAGCAAGGTGCTGAAGCGCAACTTTATCGAGACGGCCACGCGCATTATGCTGGACGCTCCTTACACCAAGCCCGACAAGTCGGCTTACGACATCGATTGGATTGGCGTTAAGGCCAGCCAGTTCTCTTTCTCCCGTTTGCACAAGGCCGACCCGGTATTGGGCGTCGATATGTCGTCTACGGGTGAGGTCGGTTGCTTGGGCGATGATTTCGATGAGGCTTTGCTCAACGCCATGATAGCCGTTGGCTTCAAGATACCCGGCAAGGAGAAAGGCGTGATGCTTTCTTCGGGTGCTATGAAGTCGAAAGTCGATTTGCTGGATGCCAGCCGCATCCTTTATGGCAAAGGCTATAAGATTTATGCCACGGCGGGCACGGCGGCTTTCCTCAACGCCCACGGAGTAGACACGACGCCTGTGTTCTGGCCCGATGAGCGTCCCGATGCGGCCAACAACGTGATGAAGATGATTTCCGGGCACAAGTTCGACCTGATAGTCAACATCCCGAAGAATCACACCAAGCGTGAGTTGACCAACGGTTACAAGATTCGTCGCGCAGCCATCGACCATAACATTCCGTTGATAACCAACGCTCGTTTGGCCGGTGCCTTTATCGAAGCCTTCTGCGATATGAAGCCGGAGGATATTCAGATTAAGAGCTGGCAGGAATATAAATAAACCGGTAGAGATTCCAAAGGATGTCCGTAATTTGGAATAAAACACGGAGGCACAAAGACACGGAGAAAATATATCTGTAAATCAATGAAATAAAATCTCTGTGTCTCTGTGTCTCCGTGTTCTAAGTCATTTTTTTAATAAGTAAAGCTGCTTCCGCCCAAGAACTCGCGCAGTAAGGACGTAGGAGGCAGCTCCTTGTCCTGTACGGGCGTGAAGTATTGGATGAACTTCAGCAAGCGGTAAGCCTCGGCATATTCGGGGCAGTTGCGGGGCACGGTGTTGAGCAGTGGTTCCACATGGCAACGTAACACGGCTAACTCGAACAGCAGGGCGGAATTGAACATCACGTCCGCGTTTTCTTGGTAGGGGAATATCCATTTGTCCTCACCCGCACGCACGCTGCTCCAACGTGATATGGTTTCTTGGGCAGAACATCCCCGGTAGTTGTAATCGCGGATGATGCGGCGTATCAACCGGTTGTCCGTTGTCGGAATCCAGTTGTGGTCATCAATGGAGATGGTGGTCAGTGCGGATACATAGATTTTGTATTTCTTGTCGGCGGGAATCTGAGGTGTCAGCTCGGGATTTAAGGCGTGGATGCCCTCCAGGATGAGGATGGTATGCTCGTCAGCTTTTAACCGATCTCCTTTGTATTCACGTCTTCCTTCTATAAAGTTATAGGTAGGCAGCTCTACCTCTTCCCCCCGCAGCAAGGCTTGCAAGTCTTCTTCAAACTTTTGGATGTCGAGGGCGTAGAGCGACTCGTAGTCATAGTTCCCGCTGGCATCGCGGGGCGTGTCTTCCCTGTTGACGAAATAGTTGTCCATAGCGATGGGGTAGGGATGCAGCCCGTTGGTCATCAGTTGGATGGAGAGGCGTTTGCTGAACGTTGTTTTTCCCGAAGACGAAGGACCGGAAATCAATACGATTTTCACCGGATGTCCTTCCTGTCCCCGATGGAAAATCTCGTCTGCTATTTGGGCAATCTTCTTTTCCTGTAAGGCTTCCGCCACTTTGATGAGGTCCGTAGCATGCCCATTCAGGCTGGCTAAGTTGATGTCGCCGATGTTGCTCAGTCCCATAATGTGGTTCCAGCGCAAATGCTCTTTGAACACGTCCAGCATCTTTTCCTGTTTCACCACCTCTTCCAGCACGTTGGGGTTCTCCTTGTTGGGGATACGCAGCAACAAGCCGTCGTAATACTTCACGAGGTCGAACAGTTTGATGAATCCCGTGCTGGGGAGCAGGTTGCCGTAATAATAGTCCACCGTATCGCCCAACGTATAATAATAGGTATAAAGCGCGCCGGACGATTCCAGCAACTTCACTTTGTCCTTCATACCCCGTTCGCTGAACACGCGGACTGCCTCTGTAACGTGGCATTCGGTGCGATGGAAAGGAATGTCCTCCGCGATGATTTCCTGCATCCTTTTCTTCACGGCCTGTACGTCCTCCAGTTCGATGGGGCGACCGATGCGCAAGTTGCAGAAGTAACCTTTGGACACCGGATGCTCCACGTATAGCTTGCCTTCCGGAAAAATCTCGCTGACAGCCTTATAAAGGATGAAACAGAGCGTACGGACGTAAGTGCGCATACCCGACGGATTGCGGACATCCAGGAACTCCACGTCTTTGTTGTTGAAGACCCGGAAGTTCAGTCCTTCCGAGCGGTTGTTGACCCGTGCGCTGACAACAGGGTAGGGAAAATCGAGGTTAAAACCGGAATAAATGTCCAAAAGAGAACTTCCTATTGGAAATTCTTTATAAATATTATTATTTTTGCAATAGATTTGTAACATATGTTTCATAATCTTCTTTTTTTAGAGTTTGATGGCAATAAAGATAGGAGTAATAAAAGATAGAGCAAAGAAACCTCATAATTTATTAGAAGATGGAATATTCTTTTTATGATTTATTAAAGCTGTTCGGCTCATTGGCCTTGTTCTTGTATGGTATGAAAATTATGAGCGAGGGGCTTCAGAAGTTTGCCGGAGACCGACTCCGACGTATTTTGACCGCTATGACCACCAATAGGGTGACCGGTGTATTGACCGGTGTGCTGATTACCGCCTTGGTGCAGTCCTCGTCCGCCACTACGGTGATGGTTGTCAGTTTTGTCAATGCGGGTTTGCTGACTTTGGCCCAGTCCATTGGCGTCATTATGGGAGCCAACATCGGTACGACGGTTACGGCTTGGATTATTTCCGCATTGGGATTCAAGGTGGACATTGCGGCTTTCGCCCTGCCTCTGCTGGCTTTCGGCATTCCTCTCCTTTTTTCTCAGAAAAGCAACCGCAAGTCGATTGGTGAGTTCATCTTCGGTTTTTCCTTCCTTTTTATGGGACTTTCCATGTTGCAGGTCAA
Source organism: uncultured Bacteroides sp. (assembly GCA_944320735.1). GTDB lineage: Bacteria > Bacteroidota > Bacteroidia > Bacteroidales > Bacteroidaceae > Bacteroides. The sequence continues at coordinate 9,192 of CALUIQ010000149.1, forward strand.
TGCGCCCGACTTGCAGAAAAACCCCGATATGTTGGCCTTTGTGCAGAACTATACGGACATGGGCTTCCTGTCCATTCTGTTGTTCGTATTCATTGGCACCATACTTACTATGGTTGTGCAGGCTTCGGCGGCTACTATGGCCATTACTTTAATTATGTGTGCTAACGGATGGATCAGTTTTGAATTGGGGGCGGCATTAGTATTGGGTGAGAACATTGGTACTACTATTACCGCAAACCTGGCTGCACTGACGGGGAATACACAGGCACGACGGGCGGCGATGGCGCACTTGATGTTTAATGTGTTCGGTGTTATTTGGGTCTTGTGCGCATTTCCTTTCTTCACGGCTGGCGTGTCATGGTTCGTGGAAAATGTTATGGGCGTCACCGAGATGTCGGTTGCCGTGCCCTTCAAGCTGTCCGCTTTCCATTCCGCTTTCAACATCTGCAATGTACTTATCCTGATTTGGTTTGTACCTTTCATTGAGCGTACGGTTTGCGCTATTATCCCGCAAAAGGAACAGGACGAAGAGTATCGCCTGCGGTATATTACCGGTGGTATGCTTTCCACGGCCGAACTTTCCATCTTGCAGGCCAGCAAGGAAATCCATTTGTTTGCCGAGCGCACACGCCGTATGTTCGGTATGGTGCGCGACCTGTTGCATACGGAGAAAGACGATGATTTCAACCGCATCTTCAGTCGGGTGGAGAAGTACGAGAACATCAGCGACAGTATGGAACTGGAGATAGCCAACTACTTGAACCAAGTGTCCGAGGGAAGACTCAGTTCGGAGAGTAAGTTGCAGATAAGGGGTATGCTGCGCGAGGTGACGGAGATAGAAAGTATCGGTGATAGTTGTTACAACTTGGCACGCACCATCAACCGCAAGCGGCAGTCCAATGAGGATTTTACCGAGCAACAATACGAGCACATCCATAGCATGATGACGCTCGATGACGAAGCGTTGGCGCAAATGATAACCGTTATAGAGCACACCGACCATC
>CALUIQ010000150.1 GCA_944320735.1 uncultured Bacteroides sp.
TAAAGTTAAACTTTAAGAGAGAATTTATGAAAAGAAAATTAATGCTGTTATTGGCCTGCCTGTTTGTCGGGATAGGCTTAGTAACTGCCCAAAATCAGACGGTCACGGGTGTCGTGATTTCTGAAGAAGATGGGCAGCCAGTTATTGGAGCGTCGGTGAGGGTAGAGAATACGCAACTCGGCGCTATTACTGATGTAGACGGTAAATTCCGAATTTCGAATGTACCAAGTTCCGCGAATACGTTGATTATCAGTTATATAGGACTGGAAGAACAAAAGGTGACCATTAAACCTAACCTGAGAGTGGTGATGCGGACTAACTCCGAGATATTGGATGAGGTACTTGTTGTTGGTTATGGAACCCAGCGTAGAGAAGCTAAGACAGGTTCTATATCAACGGTATCTTATGATCAGATTGCGGAGATTCCTGCGACATCAATTGACAAGATGCTGGCTGGTAAAATGGCCGGTGTGCAGATTACCTCTTCTACTGGACAACCTGGTGCTAATTCTAATATACGTATTCGTGGTATTAGTTCTATCAATGCCGGTAATGAACCTTTGTATGTGGTCGATGGAGTGCCTGTGACAAGTGGTAATACCAGCTATTTCACTAATACCGGTAATGCTATCGCCACCATTAACCCTAACGATATTGAGAGCATTACTGTATTAAAAGACGCAGCCTCTGCTTCTATTTACGGTTCGCGCGCGGCAAACGGCGTAATCCTTATCACAACTAAAAGTGGTAAAGAAGGGAAAAGCCGTATAGGCATTCGCGCCAAATACGGTGTGTCAACTTTGGCTAACGATAATGATTACGGTGTAATGAGCGGTGCAGAATTGTTGAGCTACCAACGCCAAGCCGCTATCAATGCCGGGATAAATCCTGATGATCCCAAATCAACCTATTATCGTCCTTATGAATTGCTGACCCGTCCGCAAACCAACTGGATGGACTATTTTTCTCGTACGGGACGTATGCAAGAGTATGAAATAAACCTCTCCGGTGGAACAGGACGAACCAAGTATTATAGTTCTATCTCTTACCACAATAACGAGGGTGTATATTATGGAGTGAAATACGACCGCTTTCAAGCGCGTGTGAACGCAGACCATGAACTGAATTCTAAATGGAAGACCGGTGTTCGCGTGAATGCGGCTTATACTTATGGCGAAGACATCCCGATGCAAAGCCTTTATTACTCCAATCCCGCTTTTGCCGGATTGACAATCTTGCCGTGGACTCCTTCTGTGAATGAGGATGGCAGCATGAATGTGGCGATCCCGGAAAACTCCAACCAGAACCCTCGCGCAACGGCAGTGTATGATGACCAATGGGAAAAGCAATACAACTTTAATGGAAGTATGTATTTGGAGTGGAAACCAATTAAAGGATTAACCCTGAAAACTACCAATGCCGCAGAATTGACATTTGGCGATGGTCGTCGTTATTGGGCACCGGAAGCACATCTTGACCAAGACGGAACAGGTACGTTGCAAACTTCACAGACTCGCTTCCAGACATTGACGACATCCAATACCGCAACCTATGAAGGGCTAACCAATAAGCACAATTACCGCATTTTATTGGGACAGGAAGCCACCAAATATTCACAAGTAGAAAATTATATGTATTCAATGAACTTGAATCCGGAAATTCCTCATCACATTGGTACTGGAGATAATAATGACCAGGCGGCATACGGGGAGTCTTCCGAAACGTTGATGTCTTATTTCGGAATATTGGATTATAGCTATGACGGACGTTATTATGTGCAGGCTTCAGCGCGTTATGACGGTTCTTCACTGTTCGGTATCAATAATCAATGGGGATTGTTCTATTCAATAGGTCTTTCTTGGAACGCTCACAATGAAGCTTTCTTGGAAGATGTAGACTGGATTCAGCTTTTGAAACTCCGCGCATCCTATGGAGAGAATGGTAACAATAACATTTCGCGTTATAGCCAATATGGCGTATATGCGTCCAGTACGTACAACGGTGTTACCGGAATGCTACCGTCCACGCCGGCAAACGACAACTTGTCTTGGGAACGCAACCTCTCTTGGAACGTCGGTATTGACTTTACTTTCTGGAAACGTTTCTCGGGTAGTATAGACTTCTATTCACGAAAGACAAAGGATATGTTGCTTGACAAGCCCTTGTCGGGAACCAGCGGTTTTGGTTCAGCCTTACAAAACATCGGTTCTTTGCGAAACACTGGCGTTGAATTCCAATTGGATGTTGACATCTTGGACATAAATGACTGGCAATGGAGTGCCGGATTCAACATCTCTCACAACAAATCTGAAGTACTTGATTTGGCGGGTGATGAGATGATGAATTATTCGGAAGATTCCCGATTGAGACATATTGTAGGCGAGAAGTTGTTCACTTTCTACCTCAAAGATTATTACGGTGTAAATCCAGTTAACGGAGAAGCCCTTTGGCGTACCGAAGACGGCTTGTTGACCAATGATACAAATAGAGCCGCATGGATAAAAGCCGGTAGCCCGGAGCCGACTTATACCGGAGGTTTGAACACGACGTTGACATGGAAAGATCTTAGTTTAAGCATTATAGGCGAGTTCAAGGGCGGAAATAAGGTGATGATTGTGGAAAACCGTTATTTGCATTCGGACGGTAATCAAATGAGTATGAACCAGGCAAGGAGCGCATTGAATTACTGGAAGAAACCGGGAGACACGGGCTGCAATCCGAAGCCTATCGCCGGACAAACGACGAATTCATACAACTTCGATTCTACCCGCTTCCTAGAAGATGGTTCTTACTTCCGTCTGAAAGACGTGACCTTGTCTTACAACATACCACAACAATGGTTGAAAAAAGCCGGTTTGGGCACCACGAAGGTTTATCTGAGCGCATTGAACCTATATACTTTCCATGACGTAGACTTTTGGGATCCGGAACGCGGTATCGATGGTATGGGATATGGTGTGTATCCTATGACCAAAACATTTGTGATAGGTTTGGATGTTTCATTCTAAAAATCAACATTATAAAAACAGAAATTATGAAAAAGTCAATTATATTATTAGCCGCCGCTATGTTGAGCTTTTCTTCTTGCAGCGACTTTTTGACCGAAGAACCGGTAATGACTCAAAGCAACGAGCTGACTTTGAGTACTTTCACTGGTCTTGACAACGCCACTGCCGCTTTATATAACCGTTTCCAAAGTTATTATTGGTATGGTGGCAGCCATGTGTTGACCGCAGAGTTGAGTGGAGGTAACGCACGCAATCCTATTTCGTATCCGGGTTCAGGCCGTTACCGCTATCAAACGAACTGGGCATATAATGAAAACTCCACAAGCTCCATTTGGTATTATGCTTACTATACCATAGCTGCGGCCAATAATGTGCTGAATAATCTGGAAGGAAAAGAAAGCACCGAAGTCTCCGCACAAGATATCGCCAACATACGTGCCGAGGCGCTTACTATCCGTGCGTTCTGCCACTTTGATTTGGTCAGGACTTATGCCCAGCCTTATACGTATGGAAATCCTGAAGAGAACTTGGGTGTACCTTATATTTTTGTGACAGAGATGGGACAACCGGCCCGCGATAATGTGAAGACGGTTTATGATAACATAGTCACAGATTTGCTGGAAGCGGAAGGGCTGATGGCGGACAATTATCAACGCGCTGGTGTGACCGATGCGGCAGCCTCCATTACCAAGCCTGTAATTCAGGCGTTACTTTCCAGAGTTTACCTCTATATGGGTAATTATCAAGGTGCTGCCGACTATGCAACCAAGGTTATTAATTGTGGGAAATATAGCCTTATGAGTGGTGACAACTATTTGGGTATGTTCACCCAAGTGACAGCTACAGATGGCGGTGAAACTATTTTTGAGATGTTCAGTTTCAAAGGTAATACTTATTGGGACGGTTCCGGATGGGAACAAATGTCCTATATCACTTCTACTGGCGATAGAGGCTCGGCGGACGTATGCGCTTCTTCCGACTTGATTGATTTGTTTAGCGATGCGAGTGACATTCGCTTGCAATTGTATAGCTTGGAAAATAATACGGACTGGTTTTGCTTGAAATATGCAGGAAAAACGGGAAGCTCTGTTCCGTGTGAAAATAACACTCCGTTAATTCGACTTTCCGAGATGTATTTGAACCGTGCGGAAGCATTGGCAAATGGAGCTACCATTGCAGGGGTTTCCGCAGATCAAGACTTGCAAACGTTGTGTGAACACCGTGGGGTAACAGCTCCCGCAGCCACTGTCACAAATATTCTGACCGAACGCCGTAAGGAATTGGCCTTTGAGGGACACATCCTTTACGATTTGAAGCGTACGGGTAATGGAGTGGTTCGTACGGACGGTGCGGGCGTAGATGTGCCATTCCCTGACAACCGTTGGGCATTCCCTATACCTAAGAGCGAATGTGACGCAAACCCGAATATGGTGCAGAATCCTTGATTCAAACTAAAATCATAATGACGATATGAAAAAAATTATCAATTCTATTTATAGTTTATTGGCAGGCTCATTACTGTTAACATCTTGTAGTGTGAATGATCTGCCTACTTTTGATGACAAAGATGCATTTGTTTCATTTGTCAATGCAACGATGTCGATTGATGAGAATGCGGCAGGAGGAGAATTAAACATCCCGGTGCTGTTAACTTCGCTTGCCGGGCTGGAAGGAACGGTGGATTTTGAAATCGTTGACGGAACTGCGGTACTGGGTGAAGATTTTGAATTGATGAACAGTGGAACTGCCTTGCAGTTTACCAAGGAGGCCCCGACCCAATATATAACCATACGTGCGCTTGACAACGATGTATTTGGCGGTGACATTTCTTTCACTATCAATCTTAAGGCAAGTGAGAATGGAGTAAATTTAGGCGATTCTCAAACTTGCACTGTTTCTATCATTGACGATGAGCATCCGCTGGCTGCCATTTTGGGAACTTATAATGGTGTAGGCGAGTCTTATTTCGGCGGCGCATTGTCTTGGACACTGACATTAGAGAAAGACGCGGAAGATGTGAGTGTCGTTTGGATTAATAACATGGTGCCGGGCGGTAGTGCTTTAGCCGTTTATGGCATTGTGAATGACGAAATGACAGAAATCCGCATTCCGGTCAATCAGGAACTTGCCGCTAACCAGGCTCAATTGACAGGATTGGATCCTCTTACGGAAGATTATATGGAGGTCGGTAGCTATATCATCGGTGAAATAGCCAATGGTACGATAACGATTAACAATGCAATGTATGGTTCAGAAGCTGTTACAGACGGAGTATCACAGGGGTTCTATGAAATCGTATTGCCGGGCTCTGTTTGGACAAAGCAATAATGTAATAATCAAACGAAAATATTAAGATGAAAAAGATATTATATAGTATAATAGCATTGAGCCTCTGCCTTACAAGCTGCATCCAATTTGACGATGCGGTTTCAGAGAACTATGGCAGTGGGCCTTCTATAAGTGTAGACATTACGGAGACACGCGACAATGGTTTTACTTTCACGTTGACTCCAGGTGAGGGAACCGTTTTCTATTCTTATGTGGTAGCAAGCGGTAGCGAAGCTGAAGAATTGGACGGATATGCGCTTCTTCAAGAACAATATGGCGGGATAGCTTCCGGAGTACTGAATGCCACGGAAGCCCCAACATTTACGAGTAATTTGCAGGAAGGCATCTCTCCCAATACATCCTACGTGGTTTATGCGGTAGCAGCCAGTCAACAAGGAATTGTAGGCGAAGTGACATCGGCAGTCGTATTGACTTCGGATGGAGACGCTCCATCTTTCACCGCTATGCAGGCTGTGGAAGGAGAATCGGCCGTGGCGGTATCCTTCAGTGAGAATGTAATGAGAGGTACCGGAACCGTCACAGCCCGATATTTTGCCGAATGGTCGGGTGACTTTGTAGATATTGCCGCCGAAGACATTCAGACTACGCTTGAGGGGAATGTGGTAACCTTTACTTTAAACAATGTACCTGCGGCTGCATACGCATTTGTCTCTTGGGCGGAAGGCGCATTTGTTGACAGCAAGGGCAACCTCTGCCCAGCAATGACCAGTGGCCTGAATAGTGCGGGAGATGATTTCACCGGTGTCTATTTCAGAAATGCGGAAGAACCTTTTACACTTGAAGAAAGTTTGGCCGGTGTAACTCCGGAAGAAGGTTCCGCTTTCTCGGACTGGACCACTTTTATGGGTGAAATAACATTCAATATGGATGTCTATCGCAATGACAATACGCTGACAGGCGATGAGATAGAGGTCATCTATACAAACGCAGGCAAAACGACCACCATCAAGCTGCCTTCAACCGCTTGGGAAACGGATGGCAAGGCATTCCGTTTTGTACTGCCCGAGTCTCCCCAATATGGAGACAATGTCAGCTTGAAGGTTTCTGAAGGTACATTCTTTGACGTATATGGCAATCCGAATGCAGAATTTACGTTGGAAAATGCATGGTTCTATTCATACGGTTACCAGCGTGATATGATTATTGGCGATTATACTTTATCGTATTACCTATATTCCGAGTATGACCAAACAGGAGAAATGATTCTTGCCACCGAGAATCTTACAATTGCAGCAGACCCAGATGACGAGAATGGGGTACTGATAAGTGGATTTTCGGGCACAAATACCCCTGTTAAATGGATATTTGACGGCGATTTCGGCACCATTACTTTACCAGAAGAACAAACATTGGGTATAGTCTATGGCTATCTTGTGTCCATCTGTGGAAATACGACAGACGGTTCTTTAACAATGCAGGTAGATGCCAACGGCAATTTCGGTTACAATGATATCGGTCTGTTATATAATGCTTATACTACTGATACACAAACGTACTTAGGATACTTGGAAGGAATGATTTACCCCACATTCCAAAAGGCCAATGCCACGAGTTCAATGAAAATGGCAACTCGTACAGCTAAGGGGGCTTCATTCAAACTGAATAGAAGCAATGCTAAATTTGTAAGATAATCAACTTAATGGGAGTCCGTATCAGCTCTTTCCCAAACGGGAAAGGGCAATACGGATTTTTTGTTTTCGAAAGCACTTATGAGAAAGACTAACCTGATTATACTGTTCTTACTGAGCTGGTGTATCGGAGTATTTGCCAAAAATGTCAGTTCAGTAGAAGCCTCCCGGGCTGCGGTAAAAGCCATGGAGAAACAAGTTCCCGGATTCCGAGGCAAAGTCGCCTCTGTCCATCCTGTCTCCTACGAAGGCACTCTGGCTTATTATGTAGTAAACTTTTCTCCGCAGGGATGGGTATTGATTTCCGCGGATGATTGCATAACTCCCCTATTGGGGTATTCATCTGTAGGAGCTTTTACGTTACAGAATGTTCCTGACAACCTAAGAGGATGGTTGAACGGATATGCGGACGAAATTGTACGGGGCGTCAATTCGGCAAACACGACCCGCCACAAGGGTTGGGCAGAACTTGATAAAGCGGCTGTTCATACACGTGCGGCGGAAGACAAAGTAGACCCTTTGATAACCGTTAATTGGAATCAAGGCGGAGCCTATCAAAAATATTGCCCATCCAATAGCAACGGGCAGGCAGTCGTGGGCTGTGTAGCTGTCGCTATGGCTCAAGCGATGAGTGTGTGCCGTTATCCCGCCCGCCCCGTAGGAGAGCATCGTTATGATTCACGCTTGTATGGCGCTCAGTATATCAATTATGATAAAGAGCCGTCTTATAATTGGAACAATATCTTGACGGGAGCCAACGGATTGGATGATGTGGCACGCCTTTTATGGCATTGCGGGGTTGCTCTCAATATGGACTATGCACCTGATGCGTCCGGTACGCAAACCGCCCGTATACCTGAAGCACTACAACGGAACTTCTCTTACCCGTCTTCTGTAGTCTATTATTCACGTGCTAGTTATAGTGGAGATTGGAAGATGTTGATTCTTAATGAGCTACATGGCGGACGGGCAGTTTGTTACGCAGGGCAAGATCCGAAAGGCGGATATGGACATTGTTTTAACTTGGATGGCTATGCCGGCAATGGTATGTTCCATGTAAATTGGGGATGGGGAGGAACCGGAAATGGCTATTTCCCATTGGACGGTTTGAGAGACGCTGCGATGGATATGGACTATACAGCACAACAAGGCGTGGTGGTAGGAATACGCCCACCTTCCGACCGTCCCAGTGATATTCAACTGAGTGCCACTGTTGTAAAAGAACAACAACCTGCAGGTACGACTGTGGCCGAAGTAACCGTAAGCAGCGAAGCGACTAATCCTCAGTATGCATATAGCGTAAGAGGTTCCTATAGCCCCATTTTGCATGACTATATTCAGGTGCCTTTCGCCATTGAAAATGGAATCTTGAAAACAACCGATGTATTAAAAGCATCAGAAAGACAAGAGTGGGTAATAGAAATCACAGTTACAAACATAAATAACCAGTCATCTTACAGCAAAACCTTTACGATTTATGTAATGAGTGCTGAAGAGGCGGAAGCATCGCCCGCATCGGGAGTCACCTTGAAATATGATAAAGAGACAAAGGGGCTGACATTGACTTCCATTAAGCGTGTCACCTACACACTTTATACTGCGGAGGAAGATGTCATAGCTGAAGGCGAATTGGAGAATGAGAATGTCGTAATTCCCTTAAAAGATGAAACGACAAGTTCATGCACCCTACAACTGACAACCGCTGCTGGAACTAAGACAATCCGTATCATACTTAGAACTACTGAATCATGAAAAAAATACTAATTGCATTCTTCGGGATAAGTCTTTGTGCATCTATTTCAGCGCAAACATATACTCCCAATACCCGTTGGCCCTACTTGTATGAGGACTTCACAAATGGGACAATCTATTTCACGGGGAATAAAAAAACTTCGGCACAATTGAATATCCATTTATGGGGGAACGTGTTGCATTATGTTTCCAATGATGGAAAAATTTATGAAACGAATGACAGGAATATCATCCGGGTAGAAATCGGGTCAGATGTTTTTCTGTATGGCGACAATCAATTAATGAAACTTGTGGCTGAAAAAGGCAACAACGTCTTGCTGTGCTTAAGGGCTGGTGACTTTGATTCTATGAACGCCGGCACGGGTGCCTATGGCGCCAACTTGAATAGTTCAGCCGTCACGGACCTTTCTTCATTAGATTTAGGAGGTTTGGACAAGCCCGCTTTAGCCAAGATGCAGGAAGAAAAGAACACAGGACGCGACATCCCTATGCGTAACTCTTACTATTTTGTGATTAATGGACGTTTGGTTGAAGCGACCAAGAAAGAAATGACTCTTTTTGTTGGTAAAGAACAGGGAAATGAATGGAAAAGTTTCTTAAAAGTCAACAAGGTTAAATGGAAGAAAGAGGAGAGCTTAAAGAAAGTGCTTGATTACTTTACAACGAAAAACAATTGATATGAAGATTTGGAAAAGCTTTAAAACAAAGGGCATATATATCCTATTCCTCTTGCCATTAGTGGCATGTAGTGATGAAGAGAATGGTAAAGATCCCGTAGGCAATAAGTTAGGTATCATTGCTTCTGTTGAAACAAGAGCCGTAACTACCGCTTTCAAGAATGGCGACAAGATGAGCATCTTCGTAAAGCAAGAATCCAATCTTTCGTCCGAAAATTATGTAGAGCCGGTGGTTGGAGGCTACGAAAATGCGAATTGGGTACTTACTCCACAGGTCGATTTGAATGCTGATGCATTTGTATTTGCCTTATTCCCAAGTATGAGCCAAGTGAATCCTGCCGCTGTTCCCATCCATGTGAATACGCAAACGGATTATTTGTATTCGGGCAGTGGAGTGAAAGTTAACTCTGATGCCCCGAACGCCACTTTAGTCATGAAACACGCACTCCCTATGATTGCGTTTAATATCGCAAAATCCGGATACGAAGGGGAAGGAAAACTTTCGTCCATACAAATTGATGGAGAAGAAGTTTACACGGAAGGAACATTAGACATATCCACAGGTGCAATTTCGATGGCCCAAAATGGTACTTACGAGATTGAGACAGACCTGACAATATCACGTGACGGTTGGACGACAGATTTGCCGCAGATGTTTTGTCTGCCATTCTCGTCCTATCAAGGCCATATTCATTTAGCTTGTGTCATAGACGGTGAGAAATATGAAACAGTGCTGCCCGATGTGGATGTCCAAAGCAGTATGAAATATCTATTCAGACTGCGGTTGGAAGCGACAGGGCTTGCCATTTCTGACGAGGTAGAAGTAATTTCATTGAACAAAGATTCTGATGTAATGCCAATCACTTATATGCTTCGCATCGGATACAAGGGCGTTGAGGCAGTGCTGCCCAAACTTGAAGGAGAAAATGTATCCGGTCTCGTGGATTGGGGGGATGGGACTACAGATACTTATAGCTATCCTTTCATTCATACATACAATACAGAAGGTGAATATCGCGTGGATGTTACGTCAAATGGAGCAAGTTCAGTTGAGTTTGGGAAATTGGACGATATTGAATATATTGACATTTCAGGTTTTTAGGAATATCGCTGAGAGATAGCTTTTAAAACAGTCAGAAGAAGGGTGTACCTGCAAGGGTATACCCTTTTTTAAATACATATAACCATCTTCATATGTTATGAAAAGAATTTTTCTTTGTCCGCTTTACTGAACAACCTTAATCTCCTAACCATATCAAGAACCTCATTCAAATGTTCTTCTTCCTTGCAAGTCTGGGTATGAAGGTGAAGGAACCCTCTCATCTATGCAAATAAACGGTGAGATTCAGATAAAAATACCTCATCTTTCTTTCCTATGAAGAAAAAAAACGCTATTTTTGTCTTTCCAAGAAAGAAACTTTAGCCTGATGCCCGCTCTATGGTAAAGAAAGAATTGATAAAGCAACTTATTGTGGACTTCCAACAGGAACTTCCCGTGGAAGTAATTCCGCGTGAACTCTCCCTCCCCACGGATAGTAACAAAATCATCACGGTGCCCGGAGTACGACGATGCGGCAAGTCAACTTTGCTTTTGTTGGCCATCAACCGATTGTTGACGGAAGGAATGTCTCGTGAGTGCATTTTGTTTCTGAATTTCGATGATGAACGCCTGCAATTTAATGCCGCCAATTTGGATGAGATACTCCAAGCGTACCGGGAGCTTTATCCACATATTCCACTCCGAGACGTTTATATGTTTTTCGATGAAATTCAAATGGCGCAAGACTGGGAACAGTTTGTCCGACGGGTTTACGAGCGGGAATGCAAACATATTTTCCTGACCGGCAGCAACTCGCGGATGCTCTCGTCAGAGCTGTCTACTTCACTACGGGGACGAACTTTGCAATATGAAGAGTTCCCGCTTTCATTTACGGAGTATTGTCGCTTCATTGGCACCAACGTCAACCCTCATTCCTCCACCGGACGGGCAACATTGATTAATGCGTTTCAAACCTATTTGGTCAACGGCGGGTTCCCGGAAGTCACGCTTGCGCCTCCTTTATATAAAGAACGTATCCTGCAAGAATATTTCTTTGTCATGCTCTATAAAGACTTGGTAGAACGCTACGAGATACGAAACCCGGAGCCGATACGTTATTTCGCCAAACGGGTGATGGCCAACTTGACCAAACCCACGTCCGTCAACCGGATTTACAATGAATTGAAGTCACAGGGTGTCAGTATCGGGAAAAATACGCTCTACGAAGTCATTGCTCAAACAGAATCAATTTATCTGTTTTTCCCGCTTTGCAGGTATGAGAAATCTTTGAGCAAGGAAAACGCCGGTGACAAGAAATATTATTGCATAGACAACGGATTACGCCGCGTCTTGCTGAATCCCGTCAGTGAAGATAAAGGGAAATTATTGGAAAACTGCGTATTCTTACATTTGCGACGTTCGCTTTCCGTCGTGGACAAACTTTACTATTTCAAGCAACGGCAAGAATGTGATTTTGTTCGGGTACGGGGCGATGAAGTCATCCAACTGATACAAGTATGCTACCATCTAGAGGACGAACAGACCCGAATCCGGGAAATAGGCGGCCTGCAGGAAGCGGCCCAATACACCGGATGCCATCGGCTTCTCATACTGACCTATGCCGAAGAGGAAGAAATACGGCAAGGGGCATACACTATATCCGTACAGCCGGTCTGGAAATGGATGTTGGAACAATCTGAAAAAACGACTGAATCATTTGGTTAATAGAACTTACAAATCCGAAGAAGAGAACAATGAGCTCCCAACAGGGTTACTAACATAAGGCACGAATGTTTCTAACATAAAGGGGGTATGTTAGAAACATTCCCGATGTTTGCTTGGAAGAGTTTCTGGCGAGGGAAGTACATCTACTGGGGGAATGTTTTAAAAATGCATACAATTGTATCTGGAAAGTTGTTGCGAATTCTTTCTTGCCGCATAATGCGGCATTTTTATGTCCTCACGTGACGTATGGACGATTTTTTTAAATCCAAACAAATAGACTTGAAGTTATCTTGCAGATGTTAAAATATCACCAAGCGGTTTACGGAAATTGATATATAAGGCCGCTAACTAATCCTATGGCGGGAAAAGAGAAATATTGTTTACAGATCATCCCCTTGAAATTCATACGCGACAAGCCTAAGACCTTATTCCCCTCCTCGAAACCGACACTCCCTTCTTCTCCACAAATCCCTTCCAAAGAACTCTTGGTTCGCAACCGAGTAGAAAACGAGTAGAAGAACCAAGTTCTTTTTTCTTGGATAATCATCTGTATAGCAAGCGAATAAGCCCGATTTTGGATAGAAAACAAATAGAAAGATTCTTTTGCCACCCTTGCCACAACATACTGTAGGGCATCTTCCATTCAGTGGATTAAGTACCACATTTTTTCATAGACCGTTCATAATGAGCAAATTAGCGGAATACTAAGTTCCGCGAA
>CALUIQ010000151.1 GCA_944320735.1 uncultured Bacteroides sp.
TACTTTTATTTCTTTCATTACCGTTTTTACTACATTTATCTATGCTGTAAAGGTAGCAAAAATAATCGAAACAAACAAATAAAACGTTGGTAATTAATTAATTAAAATCTTTCGACCACTAATGATACTTTATCACGCCATATCATCCCCCGTCTTGACCACCGGCACGCGGATGGTCTTGTGGAACGGGATGAACGCCGCCACTACCGCAAGGCCAATGGCGAGCATCAGCATATAGCCCACTATCGCCTTGACGCCAAGGAGGGTCGCCTGTTGTTGCAAGGTGGTGTAGAAACTGTTGTCCGCCAACTGTGCCGCCGCTTCGAGGCTGTGTCCCGATGCGAGGGCGTTGGTCAATGACTGGCTGAACTGCCCGGCAAAGAGCGGATTGTCCATACGCATCCCTTCCGCCAAGACGTGCATCCCCTCCGTCTGCCGATGGTAGAGCCAGTTGCTGAACAGCGAGGCGGCGATGGCGGGAGAAAGGGACGAGCGAATGCCTATCATAAAGAAGGTGTTGGATGAGATGATGTCCGGCTTCAAGTCCTCCACCACGAACAGGGCAAGGGCGATGAACAGCACCATCATCCCCAGTCCACGGAAGAAGGTGGGCAGATACAACGCCTCGTAGGTGGCGTTGGTGGACACGCCGAAATAGAGCAACGCCAGATAGACCACGAAGCACCACAAACCGCCCGATATGAGGTAACGGAACCGCCACCGTTGCCAGCGGAACCACCAAAAGCAGATGAACCCTCCCAAGGCGAAACCCGGCAGCAGCCACATCGCCAACATATTGGAGTGCAGGCTGTCCACGCGCAACACACTGTTCATATAGTTAGTGACCAAGGTGCTGGTCGTGGAGAACAGCATCGTGAAGAACATAAACACATAGCCGATGGCGGGCTTGAACGTATCGAATATCCGCAGGCTGGCGAAACGCTCGTGGTTGTCCTTCTGCCTTTGGATGAACAGCAGGAACAGCAAGGGTATCAGCACGGCATAGATGCGCAGCCTGCCCGACGCGAACCAGTCCAATGTCCGTCCGTAGGTGAAGAAGTAGATGGTCATCAGCATCACTCCGGCAGCAAGGGGGATGCTCTTCCAGTCCGCCCGCTTGAAGTGCATATAGATGGGGCGGCGCAGGTAGGTGAAGAAGCACAGCACGAAGATAATCGCCACAAGCAGCAGGATGACCACCAAGTAATACATATACTGCCATTGGTAATAGTAGGCAAGCTGGGCGGTGAGGGCGATGGACACCTGCCCTCCGGCAAACGCCAATGGATAGAACCAGGCATAGAACTCGCTGCGCACCTTCTTGCGGCTGAAGAAGGGCTGAATCATCACCACCACCTCGTACATCACAAAGGCTTTCAGGAAGCCGATGAAGAAACTGCACATAATGATGACATCCATATTCTTCGCATAGCCGCAGATGAAGCTCAGCAGCGTCTGCATCACGAGGTTGAACAGCAACACAGTCTTCGACGTGGCGGCATCACGTATCTTGCGGATGATGGGGTACGCCATTGCCAGCCCGGCGGAAGTAGCGTAGTAGGCCATTGTCATATCCTCGCTCAACACTCCGAGCGTATTGGAAACCTCCACCGTACTGCCCGTATAGGCACCGTTCATCAGCAGCATCGGCAGCAGGATGACGAATACCGT
The DNA here is from genome assembly GCA_944320735.1 of uncultured Bacteroides sp. Lineage (GTDB taxonomy): Bacteria > Bacteroidota > Bacteroidia > Bacteroidales > Bacteroidaceae > Bacteroides. Next base: position 1,672 of record CALUIQ010000151.1, read on the forward strand.
CACGATGCCGAGCCAATGTGTTCCCGGCACGGAGCGAGAGCGTGGGCAGCAGATCTGCCTTCACCGACCGAATGTTGTTCCTTGCCAGCAAGGTATTCTCCCGCGCAAGCCGCATACCGGGATTGTGCTCGTAGGCAGTCTGTATGTAGCGGTCGAGCGCATCGGTATGCAATGCCGCTTCCAGCAGCGAGGTGTCCGGCACGAGCACCAACGATTCGTCCAGCCCCAGCAGGATGTCGAGGCTTTGCGAATCGAGCACAATCTGATGTTCGGTCTCGCAGGAGTCCAGTCGGTCGTTGGTCAGTTGCAGTTCGCTACGCAGTTCGTCGTTGCGGGTCAGCAAGCCCTGTTCCCTCATCCGTCGGATATCCTTCAGGCGGATGTTCGCTTCCTCGATGTTGCGGGTTAATACTTCCTTCTGTTTATAGAGGGAGAACAAGTTGAGGTAGTTTTCGAGGAGCAACAGCTTGACCGACTGCCGTTCGTCCGTAGCGGAGAGGGACGCAATACGCCGGTTGATTTCCGCCCGCCGGATGCCGCTGCGTATCCGTCCGCCCGTGTAGAGGGGTTGCGACACATCCACGTTGTAGCGTTGCGACCAGTCGGGCGTTTCGGGGCGTTCGGGCTGCGAGAGGCCACGCCGGAAAATGACGGGCTGTCCGATGTTGCCGCCTTCCACTCCGATGCTGATGTCGGGCAGCCGCTGTGTCCGTGCCGTCTTCAGTTGCTCTTCGGCAATGCGTTCCTGCACGGCGGTACTCTTGATGCGGAGGCTGTTCTCCATACCGAGGCGGAACAGCTCGTCCATCGTCAGGAAGTGGGAGGACTGCTGGGCCGACACACTCGCGCCGATTATCCAAAGCCCGATGAGGAACCATACCCTGTATTTCATCTTCGATAGTTACTGTTATTTTGCTTTTGCAAAGGTACACCGCTCAAGTCTCTGCGTCCATACACAGATTACGGATTGAAGCACCCATATCACCGAAAGAAAATCGGTTTTTCCGGCAAAAACTTAGGTAAAGGAAAGAATCCATTCGATAATGACGGATTCACTTGTCATTGGTAGCTTGTCGAAACATCTTATGATTAGGAAGGAGTAAGGATAAAGAATAAGTTATAGTCACTCCTTCCGGTAGAGACCTATATCTCGCTTGGTAGATATAGGTCTCCCGCTCGGTCATTGTATATGGCTGTGTACGACATACTTTCTTACGTTTGCCAAGGAAATATGGCAACGGGCGTAAGAATGCTTCGCTTACGCTTTTGCCGGTTGAACCAGGAAAGGCATCCGGTATCCCTCCGAGTACCTTGCATTTCACCGAAAAGCCCCTGCAAACTCGTTATGGCTTGCAGGGGCTAATCCGTTGACTGAATAGACGGCGGTTATCGGGACGGATTGGAAGAGATTTTGACGTGGGCAAGCGGTTTTCGCATAGAGTTACCCATTCTCCTTTATCAAATATTGTTTTAATTGGTATTTTACAAATTCCTTGTCGTTATTTGTCAATAAGGGAATCAGTTCTTGGATTTGCTCGATGCTTTTGTCCCACCATTGCAGTTGTTCGAGCATCAAAACCGTTTCTTCGTCAAAACGCTGTTTTATCACACGCGAAGGATTCCCCACGGCAATGCTATACGCGGGGATGTCGCTCCCGACGGTACTGTTCGCACCGATGATAGCCCCGTTCCCTATATGTACTCCCGGCAAGATGGTTGCCCCTTCGCCTATCCACACATCATTCCCGATTACGGTATCACCTTTGTAAGGGAATTGCTCGATGGAAGGCATATCTTCCCGCCATCCCTCGAATAGGTGGAAAGGATAGGCGGTGAGCGATTCCATCTGATGGTTCGCCCCGTTCATTATGAATTTCACGTCTTTGGCTATCTGGCAGAATTTACCAATGATGAGCTTGTCGCCGTAGACGTCGAAATGATGTGTCACGTGGCTCTCAAAATCTTCATCGCTGAAATAAGTGAAATCCCCGACAATGATATTTTTGTTCTTGATGGTCGGTTTGATATATGTAACCTGCTTAGTCCCTTTGACGGGATAAATCGTATCGGGATTCGGATGGTTGTTCGTATGAGTTTTCATCATTCATTCTTTTAATTAGGTTTGCGAAGATATGGAAAATTGGGGAGCGGGGCAAGACATATAAACAAAAAAGCACCCGGTATCCCTCCGAGTGCCTTCCCTGATGTATGGGCTTCTATTCCTTCACCTTCAATCCCCCGAACACCTCGCTCATCTCCATTCCGTCCAAAGCCTCGTCGATGGACTGCACTTCTTCGGATGTAAACTCGATGTCCGCCGCCCCTGCGTTCTCCTGCAAACGGATGAGCTTGCGGGTGCCGGGGATGGGGACTATCCACGGGTGCTTGCAGAGCATCCACGCGAGGGAGACCTGTGCGGGCGTGGCTTGGTGCGTGTCGGCGAGGTAATTGATGAGGGCGAAGAGGTCGCGGTTCTTCTCGTAACTCGCTGCCGAGAACTGCGGCATCGTGCTGCGGAAATCCGTCTTGGCATCGAACTGCGTCTGCGCGTTGTAGCACTCAGTCAGCAGGCCGTTGGCAAGGGGAGAGAACGCCATCAGCCCTACGCCGAGCTCTTCGAGCACGGGGAACAGCGACTCGTGCCAGCGTGCCATCATCGAATAGCGGTTCTGCACGGCGGCCACGGGGCAGACCTTGTGCGCCCTGCGCAGATAGGCTTCATCGGCTTCCGAGATACCCCAATGCAGTATCTTGCCCTCCTTGATAAGCTCCGCCATCGTCTCCGCCACCGTCTCCGGCTCCACGTTGGGGTCGATGCGGTGCTGGATGTAGAGGTCGATGTGGTCGGTGTGCAGGCGTTGGAGCGAACCTTCCACGGCACTGTGTATGGCCTTGGGCGACGAGTCGGCAAGGACGGGCCACGGCCAAGGCACGCTGCGGTTCATCGTGATGCCGAACTTCGTGGTGAGCACCACCTTGTCCCGATAAGGGCGCAGGGCATCGCCCACCAGATGTTCGTTGTCGTGCGGGTCGTCCACCGTGCCGTAGCTCTCGGCGGTGTCGAACAGCGTGTAGCCCATATCCACCGCCTGTGCCAGCAGTTCGGTCATCTCCCGCTTGTCCGCCGTCGCGCCATACGTGTGGCTCATTCCCATACAGCCCAAGCCCACGGCGGAGACGCGCAGGCCGCTGCGTCCAAATTCTCTGTATTTCATACGTCAGACTCCTCTCCTTTTATATAATATGCGCCTTACTTTCCCCACACCATCCGCTTCACATCATCGAGTGTGGCATTGAAGATGCGTTGCTCCTTGTTGAGTGAGCGTATCTGCTGCATCTCATCGTCCGTGAGGGCAAAGTCGAAGATTTGGATGTTCTCCTTGATGTAGTCAGGGTTGGTTGCGCCGGGGATGACGGAGAAGCCTTCCTGGATGTGCCAGCGCAGGATGATTTGGGCGGGCGACTTGCCGTGTGCCTCGGCTATCTTCTTGATGACCGGGTCACGAAGCAGCAAGCCTTGGCTCTGTGCGCCGCCCAGCGGGTACCAGCACTCCACTTGGATGCCGTACTTGGCGCACTTCTTGCGCATCTCCACACGCTGGGCATAGGGATGGCACTCCATCTGGAGCACGGCGGGCTTGATAGTGGACTTCTCCATTATCTCGTTGAACACCTCGTCGTTGGCATCGAAGTTGCTGATGCCGAGGGCGCGTACCTTACCCATCTTCACGGTCTTCTCCATATCCTTCCACGCACCTACGAAGTCGCCCACGGGCTGGTGGACGTAGAGCAGGTCGATGTAGTCCAGCTGCATACGCTTCAGCATCTCGTCGATGGCTTTCAGCGTCTTTCCCTCACCGTATTCCGTGGGCCAGAGCTTGCTGGTAATCCAGATTTCGCTACGGGGAATGCCGCTCTCCTTGACGGCCTGTCCCACGCCTTCCTCGTCGTTGTAAGCGTGTGCCGTGTCGATATGGCGGTAGCCCGCTTTCAATGCAGTGAGACACGACTGCTTGCAGATTTCGTTGGATCCTTGCAGGAAGGTGCCCAGCCCGAAACGGGGCATCTCCACGCCGTTATTCAATTTGACCACGGGCACGCCTGCAGTCGTTGTTTTCTCCTGTGCATTCATTGCGCATACGCCGCCGATAAGCAGGACGGCGGAAAGGAGGAGTTTCTTCAGAGTGTTCATATACGTTTCGTTTTTAAGTGGTTTATTCTGATTGCAAAGGTAGTGCGGAAGGCAGGGCGCATCCATACACAGATTACAGAATGAAGCACCAATATCAACGGAGGGAAGTACTACCGAATTCAGGTAAGGTCAGAAAATAGGGTAAAAGCTTGGTGAAACAGAATGAAGATGCTACTTTTGTAGTAGAAAAGTGGTCATAAGACCAAAAATATATTTCGAATTATGGAAATCAAACGTGATATACATCTGAAAAGACTCATCGCCAGCAGACATAATGGGTTGATAAAAGTAGTGACAGGAATCCGCCGATCGGGTAAGTCATATCTACTGAGAGTGCTGTTTAAGAATTACCTTATCGAAAACGGCATTAAAAACGACCATATCATCGAACTGGATCTTGAAAATCGCAGAAACAAGAAGTATCGTGATCCGGATGCGTTAATTGAGTATATCGACAGTCGGATGTCGGATGAAGAAATGTATTACATCTTGTTGGATGAAATACAGTTGGTGAATGAGTTTGAAGACGTACTGAATTCGTATCTCAGCATAAAGAATGCCGATGTGTATGTTACTGGGTCGAATTCCCGTTTTCTGTCAAAAGACGTGATTACCGAATTCCGAGGGCGGGGTGAGGAAATTCACATAACCCCATTATCCTTTGCTGAATATAGTTCTGCCCACCCGGAGTTGGAATCATACAAGGTACTTCAAGAGTATCTTACATACGGTGGCCTGCCTTATGTATGTACCGAACCTGACGAACAAAAGAAAATCAATTACCTTCAAGGTTTGTTTGAGAAGACTTATTTGACAGATATCAAAGAGCGGTACCATATTCGTGGAGTTGAAGTGATGGATGAACTGTTGAATGTGGTGGCTTCGTGTATCGGTGGTTTGACCAATCCTTCAAAGATTGAGAATACTTTCCGTAGTGTGAAGGGCATAAAACTGAATCAGAATACGGTGAAGGAGTATTTGGAAATGTTGGAGGATTCTTTTCTCATCACTCGGTGTGTCCGGTATGACATCAAAGGACGAAAATATATTGATACGCCTCAAAAATACTATTTCGAAGATTTAGGATTAAGAAATGCTCGCATCGGATTCCGGCAAGTGGAGGAAACGCATTTGATGGAGAACTTGATATTTAATGAACTTCGTCTTCGCGGCTATTTAGTGGATGTAGGGATGGTATCCACTCGTGTAAAGGATGAAGATGGAGCGTATCGTAGAAGTCAGTTGGAAGTTGATTTTGTGTGCAATCGGGGTTCGGAACGTGTATATATCCAATCGGCTTATCGATTGCCGACAGAGGAGAAGCGCAAACAAGAAATGGCGAGTCTCTTGAAGATAAATGACTCTTTCCGCAAAATGATTATCACCGAAGATCTGATAAAGCGGCATATGGACGAGAATGGTGTGGAATGGGTGAATGTGTATGATTTTCTAAAAAGTGAAAATCTATAAAGTACCATCCTCAATAAATGCTTTTTATGCACTAAATACGCTGTACTGCATAAAATCAGGACTTTTTTATGCAACGAAAGCATCCCCAAACCGAGGATGCTTTCGCTATTTATTGCCTATTACTCTCCTTGATACTCCACAGCGACACGTGTTCGTTGCGGTAGCGGGCGTTGGGATTCACCTCGCCACGAGCCAACAACGGGTCATCGGGCAGGGACTGGAACTGGATGGCTTTCTGCGGGCAGTTGTGGATGCAGGCGAAGCAGAAGTCGCAGTCGCCCTCGGTCTTTACGCCCGTGGAGGTCAGTTTGTAGTTGCCACGCGGACAAACTTCGGTGCAGATGCCACAACCGATGCAGGCATCCGTCACTTGGAAATACTTCTCGCTGCGTTTCAGGAAGCCCACTTCGGGGTCGAGGCGGGAGAAGAACATAAAGCCGGCGTGGTTGCAGCGGGCTTCATCGGTGGCGGGCTTTACCCAATGCTTTTGTTGGTTCAAGTCCACTTTTATCTTCTCTACTTGTTCGGGGATATGCTTGTCTATCTTTATCTGCTCCGCCATATCGAAGTTGGGCAGCCAGTTGTCCACCATCATCACGGTGTTGATGTAGTCGAATTTCGTGCCTGCCTGCCGTGAGATGCCGTCCCACAGTTCGGCGGCGTTGAAGTCGAGCATCCCGTAGGTGAGGACGGCGAACTTGTAGCTTGCCTGGATGCGTGCCTGCTTGATGAAGTTCCGCACCATATTGGGCGGCATATGGCCGTAGATGGGATAGACGATGCCTACCTCGTCCGCCTCGAAGTTGCGACGCCCCTGCTTCACCATCTGCGGGATGCTGAGCAGTTCGGTATCTTCGTCTGCCAGTTGTCGGGCGATGTAGAGGCTGTTGCCCGTGGCGGTGAAGTATAGGATGATGCGTTTCTTCTTTTCGTTATTGCAAGAAGTCAATGCCGTGGGCATACCTAATGCGGCGGCTCCAGCCACCAGCAGTCCCATTCGTTTCAGCGCGTCGCGGCGGGAGATGCCTTTGGGGTTGTCTTTATCTGTTTTCATAATCAATGCGATAGTATCTGTGTCAGGAAACTGTCGAACCACGTAGTCCATTCGCCCCGCACACCGAAGCCGTGCGGCCAACCGTCCAATACGTGTTCCTCTACCTGCACACCGGCTTCACGGGCGGCGTTGGCATTGGCGATGAACTGGCGGTAGAAGGGGTCTTCCGTACCGTAGGTATAGAATGTCGGGGGAATATTCCCGGCACGCAGGTCGTCCACGTTGTTATTTGATACGCTCAACCGTCCGTAGAACGAGTAAATCATACCGATGGCGCATACATCCGCCGACACCTCGTCGAGCGCATCGGGAATATAACTGTCGTCTAACGCAGTACCGTTCACCTGTCCGTCGAAGTGTAATGCCTCATCGCCACAGAGGATGCCGCCTGCGGAGAAGCCTACCGAAGCGATACGGTCCGGGTCGATGCCATAATCAGCGGCGTGGCTGCGGACATAGCGGATGGCACGTGCCAAGTCCAGACTGCCTTCCTCCATCGTATAGGGACGGACACGGTAGTTCACCACAAAGCTCTGCCAACCCAATTCCGCCAGACGCTCTGCTACGGGAGCACCTTCGTTGGGACTACGGAACATAAACGCTCCGCCGGGACATACCATCACGGCTCCTTTCACCTCTACACCGTCCGGCACGGGATACCACACCATATTAGGACGGAAATCCGGGTCGTCCTGATAGTTGCCGTTGTTTACGGTGTAATTTGTTTCGGTCGGCATATTGCCCTCCGGCCACAGATATGTCTGCAACTGCATTTCGTCCTCGCTGCCTTCCCCGCCATCTTCATTTCCGGTGGTGAAGCGGCGTGCCGTGCCATACACCGTGCCAGACGCAAGGGTGGCAAAAGCCCGAACATAATACGTGGTACTCGGCGAAAGCCCCATCATATAAACGGCAAATGATTCGGGCGATCCGTCAGCGTTGATATGCGAATCATTGATAGTCGGTTCGGCGGATGTGCCCCAGCAGATGCCGAAAGCGGTGATGCCTTCCGTATTGCCGGAAATGCGCCCGCCGGATATGGCGGAGGTGGCGGTGATGTCGGTCGTAACGATCGTTTCTACCATTACTTCCGGCTGCCAGTCATTGTTTTCCGTATTGTCGCAAGCCGTAGCCATTGTCGCGGCAAGCAGCAGGCAAAGTGTTTGGAATATCTTTTTCATATACGACTATCTGATAAAGTTTGTATGTATTCGTTCTTCTGTTTCTGTCGGAGTGTTGCTGTTCCGCAAGTTGCGCAGCATCCACGCCATATTGTGAGCCAACGTACGCATCGTTTGGAGTCCTTCCGCGTCCTGCAAGGCTTCGCCCGGATTGCGTCCGTGCACACTGTTCCAATATTGCGACGGCACAACGGGCATATTGAGGATGGTGAAGTATTTGTTCAATCTGTCGAATGTAGCGGTAGCCCCTCCACGCCGACAGACCACCACGGAAGCCACAGGTTTGTATTGTGCCAACTGTCCGCTGGAGTAGAACAGGCGGTCGAGCAAGGCGCAAAGGCTTCCCGCAGGCCCTCCGAAATAAACGGGCGAACCAATAATGATGCCATCCGCCTCCGCCAGCTTCTCACGCAAGGTCAGGTATGCTTCATCGTGGAACACGCAGATGCCTATCTCCTTGCACTTGTAGCAGCCGATGCAACCTTGCACGGGACGGTTGTCGATGGGAACGATTTCGGACGCGATGCCTTCCTCGTCCAACGCCTTCGCCACTTCCGAAAGTGCGGTAAACGTATTCCCGTTGCGGTGCGGGCTTCCGTTTACCAACAGCACTTTCAGTTGTCTGTCTTTATTTGCTCTTTCCATAATCGCAAAGCCATTTCACCGTCTGCGGGTCGTAGTGCGAGAAGAATAGGCTATGACCCAAGTCCAATTGGCGGATGTGCTGCATATCCTCATCGGTCAGCGTGAAGTCGAAGACATCGAAGTTCTGCTCCATACGTTCCTTGCGGACGGACTTCGGAATGACAATCACGCCGCGCTGGATGAGGTAGCGCAGGGCGGTCTGTGCCGCGCTCTTGTTATATTTCGCACCGATGGCTATCAGCGTCTCATTGCCGAAGAAGTTGTTGCGCCCTTCGGCAAACGGTCCCCACGCCATAATGTGCGTACCGTACTGCTGCATAATCTTCTGCGCCTCTACCTGCTGGTTGAACACGTGGGTTTCCACCTGATTGACCATTGGCGGTATCTCGCTGAACTCCGCAAGGTCGATGAAGCGGTCGGGGTAGAAATTCGACACACCGATGGCACGGAGCTTGCCTGCCTTGTACGCTTCTTCCATCGCCCGCCATGTACCGTAGTAATCGTTGAAAGGCTGGTGAATCAGCAGCAGGTCGATGTAGTCGGTCTGCAATTTGCGGAGCGATTCGTCGATGCTGGCCTTCGCCCGCTCGTATCCGGCGTTGGAAATCCATACCTTCGTTACGATGAACAGTTCCTCTCGGGGCACGCCACAGTTCTTGATGGCGTTGCCCACGTTCTGCTCGTTGCCGTATGCCTGTGCCGTGTCAATCAGACGGTAGCCCACGCTGATGGCATCCCTCACGCACCGCTCGCATTCCGACGGTGATACCTGATAAACTCCATAACCCAAAATCGGCATCTCGACGCCGTTTCTCAATTTTACTGTATCCATATTCTTTAATTATATGGTTTGATTTCTGATGCAAAATTAGGCTGATAACGAATTTCTGTCCATACACAGATTACAGATAGAAGCACCCATTTCACCGAAGCCCCCAAAATAGCTCGGATAGGACTGTAGAAAGATTTTTGGTGCTGTCCGAGGCCTCGGACGGTGCTAAAAATCTTTTGGAGCAATTGTCGGAGGTATTGGCTTCTATGGTTAATATACCTCAGGTCGGACCTGAGACAGGCTCACTTCCGGGGTGGGGTTTTATCGGTTTTCTTCCCAGAAACGGACAGCCCCGTCAATCCAACCTTCGGCACTCGTCCCGATGCCCAGCCCGAAGCCGTGGCGGAGGTTGGGATAAAGGTGGA
>CALUIQ010000152.1 GCA_944320735.1 uncultured Bacteroides sp.
CTAACTCCTTTTAACTCCCGATAACTCCTTAAAAGAATAAAATCCGTGTTATCCGTGTCATCTGCGGATGAAAAATGAAACACACAGTTAAATTCCCATTCGTAGTACCGCCCAATACGAATAGTCAATTACTGCGTGAACGGTAATAAGGATGGTAAAATTAGTTTATACCAGCACGTGTCGTCATTTTTCTTTTCGCCCTTATCTTGTCCTGGATGAATTATTTTTAACATATAGCGTAATATATTGAAAACCACCGATATAGTAAATTCGCATAACCGTCTATCCCCCTAAATAGGGTTCAAGTGACCCCTGACCCCAAAATGACCCCTAATTTGCCTTTTTGAGCGGGTTGGTTTTGGTAAATATGCATAACAAACCATATGTGCATTACTAAATACGTAGCCATCACTTTCTCGGAAGAACCTTCATGCGGTGTTCAACGTAACATATATTCCCTTCAAATGTTTGTTTTATCCGATTCTTTTGCCTAACTTCGCAGGAATTATTAAGATATAAAAAACCGCATTTTAAATGTTTTTACTGAAAAGAGCCTTCCTGCTGGGGCTTGTTTTGTGCTTGTGGCCGGTCTCCTTCCTGTGTGCGGCTGGTGATGCGATGGCTTCTTACCCTATGTCTGCCATAGTGGTTGTAGTAGTCTTGGTGGTGGTGCTGATTGCCTTTGTCGTCAGCGTGTGGACGAGGCACGTGTTCCAGCGCAAGGAGTTGCGCTTGTTGCGCGAGCATAACAAGTTGTTGGAGAATATGCCTGTGTACTATGCTCAATTGCGCGTGGCGGTTGATAAGGACGGGCTACTGGAGGGTATGAAGATAATGGCCGGCAACGAGTTGTTCAACAAACTTTTTCTGCTGAACGGACAATACCAGGCTCTGGATGGTCGGGCTTGGAAAAACGACGTGGCTTTTGTCCGAGCCGTGCAGAAGGTGCTGAACGATCATCACTCCGTTTCCTATAATTATTATCATAAAAGGTCGGGAAGCAGCTATGAAGTGCTGATACGTCCGGGCAGCGAGCCCCAGTTGATTGACATCTTTGGCTCCGACACGACCCGCCTGCATCGGATGGAGGAGCAGTTGCGCGCCGCCAATGAGAAGCTGACGTTGGCTTTGGATATGTCCCATCTTATTCCTTGGCGGTGGGACATAGAGCGGAAAATCATTACTTTCGACTCGCATTACCGAATGACGTTGCGGCGTTGGGAAAACGAGCAAAGCAGACAGGGGACACACGTGTATTCCATTTCCGAATTTATGGATTGTGTCAATCCGGAAGATGTGGAGCGTGTTCAGAAACGTTATGACGAATTGGTAAGCGGACACCAAAAGGTGATAACCGAGGAGTTTCGCATTACGACTTATGAGAATGGCACGCCTTATATGAATTGGGTAGAAGTGCGTGCCGTGGCTGAAGAACCGGAAGGAGATGGGCCGGTGAAGTTCCTGGTGGGGTCGTTGTTGATCATCACCAAGCGGAAGAACGAAGAGCTGGAATTGATTCGGGCGAAAGAGCGCGCCGAGGAAGCCGACCGGCTGAAATCCGCCTTCTTGGCCAATATGAGCCACGAGATACGTACGCCGCTCAACGCCATCGTGGGCTTCTCGTCCATCTTGTCCACTACGGACAATGCAGCCGACCGTGCGGAGTATGTTTCCATTATCGAAAACAATGCCAACTTGCTTTTGCAGCTGATAAACGATATTCTGGATTTGTCCAAAATAGAGGCCGGAACGATGGATTTTGTCTATACCTCGGTAGACGTCAACGGGCTGATGACCGAGTTGAAGAATCTGGTAGCTATGCGCGTCCATCCGGGAGTGGCGGTGGAGATGGTGCAGGGAATGACGTCTTGTTACATCCGGACGGACCGCAACCGTTTGTCGCAGGTCTTGATAAATTTGCTGACCAATGCGGCTAAGTTCACCGACCAAGGCAGCATCACCTTGGGCTACTATTTGCGGGGCGATGAAATCTGTTTCTATGTGACCGATACAGGTTGTGGCATTCCTAAGGACAAGCAGGAGGTCATCTTCGACCGCTTTGTCAAATTGAGCTCTTTCATACAAGGCACCGGCTTAGGACTGCCCATTTGCCTGAACATCGTTCATAAGATGGGCGGGCAAATAAACGTGGATTCGGAAGTCGGGAAAGGGAGTACCTTCTGGTTTACATTGCCTTATCAGCGTGTGGAGCCTACCGCGGAGCCTAAAGACGTGCTGCCCCATTCGGCGTCTTCGGAAGAGCGGCACGCCAAGTTGTTGGTGGCCGAGGACAATGCAAGCAACTATCGCCTGTTCTATTCCATTCTGTACACACAGTATGAGCTGATACACGCCTGGAACGGGCGGGAAGCCGTGGAGCAATACGCAAGGTATCGCCCGGACTTGATACTGATGGATTTGAATATGCCCGAGATGGATGGGTATGAGGCGGTTCGGGGGATACGTAAATACTCGTCGCAAGTGCCGGTGATAGCTGTTACGGCCTATGCCTACGCCGTGGATGAGCAGCGGGTGATGAACAGTGGCTTTAACGGCTATTTGTCCAAACCGATAAATGTCGGCAAGCTGAAAGCGATGATTGCCGAGCTGTTGAGCAAGGAAAAAGAAAATAATTTGTAACTTTGCATACAGATTTTTGTGAAACGTACTAACGAGGAGGATAAAGCTATGATTGAAAATTCAGCATTAACCCTGCAGCGCGAAGCGTTGATAAACGAGTTGCGCAATGTGGACGACATCGATGTCATCCAGAAAGTACAACGCTCCCTCAACCGTGCTTTGGCCGCGGTAAAGAAAGCGGCATACAAGGCGCAGGAAGAAGAGGAGGAATACATCAGCAAAGAAGAGATAATGGACAGCTTGCGTGAATCGCTGACTGAAATGTACATTGCCCAGCAGAATGGGACCAAACTTAAAACCTTGCAAGAAGTAATCGATGAATTATAGAATTATACCTGAACCGGGCTTCTTGCGGGAGATGAAGCGTTTGGCAAAGAAATATAAATCAATGAAGCAAGATTTACAACGGCTGAATGATGAATTGTTGGCGGATCCCACTCGGGGTGTAGATTTGGGTGAAGGATTTCGTAAAGTTCGTATGGCTATAGCCAGTAAAAACCGTGGTAAAAGCCACGGGGCGAGAGTCATTACTTATCTTTATACCATAAATGAGGCTGAAGGAAATATCAGTTTGTTGGCTATATACGACAAACAAGAAAAGGACAATATCTCCGAAGCTGAATTACGGCAACTGAAAGCTGAAGTTAAAGCCAAATTGGGCATTGTTAGATAAGTTAGTCCTTTCACCTAAACATTTTCAAGCGAGCTTGAATGTTTTACGCTCGATTTGCACTATCTTTGCACCCGTTTTCAATTAAAAGAATATATTATGGGAGGTTTCTTCGGAACAGTAGCCAAGGAAAGTTGCGTGACGGACTTGTTCTATGGCACAGACTATAATTCACATTTGGGTACCAAACGGGGCGGTATGGTCACTTACGACCAAGGCCAGCAACGCTTTAACCGCTCCATTCATAATTTGGAGAGTACCTATTTCCGCACAAAGTTTGAGGATGAGTTGGACAAGTTTACGGGACGTTCGGGCATCGGCATCATCAGCGACACCGATGCGCAACCCATCATCTTGAACTCGCACTTGGGACGTTTCGCCATCGTTACCGTGGCAAAAATCAATAACCTGCAAGAGTTGGAGGACGAATTGTTGCAAAGCAATATGCACTTCTCCGAGTTAAGTTCCGGACAAACCAACCCGACGGAACTGGTGGCGTTGCTCATCATCCAAGGGCGCAATTTCGTGGAAGGCATTGAGAATGTCTACAATCGCATCAAGGGCTCTTGCTCTATGCTTCTGCTGACGGAGGATGGCATTATTGCCGCCCGCGACAAGTGGGGGCGCACGCCTATCGTCATCGGACGGAAGGAAGGGGCGTATGCCGCTACCAGCGAGTCGAGCAGCTTCCCCAATCTGGATTATGAGATAGACCGTTTCTTAGGCCCGGGCGAGATTGTCCGCTTGCGGGCTGATGGCGTAGAGCAGATGCGCAAGCCCAACGAGCAGATGCAGGTATGTTCTTTCCTGTGGGTGTACTACGGTTTCCCCACTTCCAGCTACGAAGGCCGTAACGTGGAGGAAGTGCGTTTCACCAGCGGCTTGAAGATGGGCAAGACGGATGCTTCGGAAGTGGATTGCGCTTGTGGCATTCCCGATTCGGGAGTAGGTATGGCATTGGGCTATGCCGAAGGCAAGGGAGTGCCTTATCATCGTGCCATCGCCAAATATACGCCGACTTGGCCCCGCAGTTTTACTCCCAGCCGTCAGGAGATGCGCAACTTGGTGGCCAAGATGAAACTGATACCCAACCGCTCGATGTTGCAAGACAAACGCCTGCTGTTTTGTGATGACTCCATCGTGCGTGGCACGCAACTTCGCGACAATGTAAAGGTGCTCTATGAATACGGTGCCAAGGAAGTGCACATACGCATTGCCTGCCCGCCGTTGATATACGCCTGTCCTTTCATTGGTTTCACGGCATCCAAAAGCCCGTTGGAGCTGATTACGCGCCGCATCATCAAGGAACTGGAAGGCGATGAGAACAAAAACCTGGAGAAATACGCTACGACCGGTTCGCCGGAATACAACAAGTTGGTGGAGATTATGCGCGAGCGTTTCGGTTTCACTTCCTTGCGCTTCAATACCTTAGAGACGTTGGTTGAGTCCATCGGCTTGCCTAAGTGTAAACTCTGTACGCATTGTTTCGACGGCAGTAGTTGCTTCTGATTGACAGATAGAAACGTAAATTATGAAAAAGGGACGTAGATTGCTTGGCGGTTTACGTCCCTTTTTTTATCTTTACGCTCGATAAATTTTATAGTAAGTAAGTGTACAGAATTAACTTATATGATGGCACACAGATAACACAGATTTTACAGATGACCACAGATGTTATTTTAGAAAATAATCTGTGCAAATCAGTCTCATCTGTGTCATCTGTGTGCGATAAGATAATTTTGATTAATTACTTAGTATAAACTAAATATGATTAGTTATATATGACTTTAGTAGAACGTTTTTTGAAGTATGTGAGTTTCGATACCCAGTCCAATGAAGAGACGGGTGTCACTCCCAGCACACCCGGGCAGATGGTCTTTGCCCGTTATCTGAAAGAAGAGTTGGAATCCTTGGGATTGGAAGACGTGACGTTGGACGAGAATGGCTACTTGTTCGCTACGTTGCCCGCCAATACGGACAAGCCGTTGCCGACAGTAGGCTTCATCGCCCATATGGATACCAGTCCCGATATGAGCGGCAAAGGAGTATCGCCCCGTATCGTTCGTCAATATGACGGCAAAGACATAGTGCTTTGCGAGGAAGAAAACATTGTCTTGTCGCCCGAACGTTTTCCCGAGTTGCGGAATCATATAGGCGAAGACTTGATTGTGACCGATGGAAAAACTTTGTTGGGGGCGGACGATAAAGCCGGTATAGCTGAAATTGTCTCGGCCGTTGTCTACTTGCAGGAACACCCCGAAATCAAGCACGGCAAAATCCGTGTGGGATTCAATCCCGATGAGGAAATCGGATTGGGAGCGCACAAGTTTAACGTGGATAAGTTTGGTTGCGATTGGGCTTACACGATGGATGGAGGCGAAGTGGGCGAACTGGAATTTGAGAACTTCAATGCCGCTTCGGCCAAACTGACTTTCAAGGGAAGGAACGTTCATCCGGGGTATGCCAAGGACAAGATGGTGAACTCTATGTTGGTGGCCAACCGTTTCATCTCTATGCTTCCTGCCGATGAGACACCTGAGCATACGGAAGGGTATGAAGGATTCTACCATCTGATAGCCCTCCAAGGCGATATAGAGCAGACAATGGTGGGGTACATCATCCGCGACCACGACCGTACCCGCTTCGAGCAGCGCAAGGATACGATACGACAACTGGTGGCGCAGCTCAACCAAGAGTATGGTGAGGGGACGGTTTCCGTCGAGTTGAATGACCAATATTATAATATGCGCGAAAAGATAGAGCCTGTGATGCACGTCATCGACATTGCTTTCCAAGCTATGAAAGATGCCGGTGTGGAGCCTCACGTCAAAGCCATTCGCGGGGGAACGGACGGTGCGCAACTGTCGTTCAAAGGCTTGCCGTGTCCTAATATCTTTGCCGGAGGCTTGAACTTCCACGGGCGTTATGAGTTTGTGCCCATCCCCAGTATGGAGAAGGCTATGAACGTAGTGGTAAAAATCGCCGAGCGGGTCGCTACGAGCGCAACCTCATTGGCACATTAGCATATTAACACATTACAATAACATTTCTATGAAAACTACACCATTTACCGAAAAACACATCTCGCTGGGTGCCAAGATGCACGAGTTTGCGGGATACAATATGCCGATAGAGTATTCAGGCATTATTGACGAGCATTTGACCGTGTGCAACGCCGTAGGCGTGTTCGACGTGTCGCATATGGGCGAATTTTGGGTGAAAGGCCCTCACGCCTTGGACTTCTTGCAGAAAGTTACTTCCAACAATGTGGCTGTCTTGAAGCCGGGAAAAGTGCAATACACCTGCTTCCCCAACGAGACCGGAGGCATTGTGGACGATTTGCTGGTCTACCACTATGAACCGGAGAAATATTTGTTGGTAGTGAATGCCGCCAACATCGAGAAGGACTGGAACTGGTGTGTGAGCCACAATACGGAGGGGGCGGAATTGGAGAATGCTTCGGACCGTATGGCACAGTTGGCCGTGCAAGGTCCCAAGGCGTTGCAGACTTTGCAGAAGCTGACGTCCATCGACCTTTCTTCTTTGGCTTACTACACCTTTACGCACGGCGAATTTGCCGGAGAGAAGGACGTCATCATCTCCAATACCGGTTACACGGGAGCAGGAGGTTTTGAGTTGTATTTCTATCCCGAAGCCGCCTTGCGTATATGGGATGCCGTGTTTGCGGCGGGAGCGGAGTTTGGCATCAAGCCCGTGGGATTGGGAGCGCGTGATACGCTTCGCCTGGAGATGGGCTTCTGCCTGTATGGCAACGACATTGATGACACGACGTCACCCATCGAGGCCGGTCTTGGCTGGATTACCAAGTTCGTGGATGGAAAGAATTTCATCAATCGTGCGATGTTGGAAAAACAAAAAGCCGAAGGCGTAAGCCGCAAGTTGGTAGGTTTCGAGATGGTCGATCGGGGCATTCCCCGTCACGGCTATGCTTTGTTGACTCCCGAAGGCGAGCAGATTGGTTCGGTTACATCTGGCACTATGTCACCGATGCGCAAGATTGGCATTGGAATGGGCTATGTGAAGACTGAATACAGCAAACCCGGCACGGAGATAGCCATTGATATGCGCGGACGCAAGCAGAAGGCTGTTGTCGTGAAGCCTCCTTTCCGCAAGTAGACTGCGTGTTGTCTGATTTTTCATCCGCAGCATCTGCGGATGAAAAATTACGTTTATTGAATAACCTTCGCCAACAAGTCCGGCAACGGGTAAGTCGCTCCTTTTATTTGGACAATGAGCTTCTGCCCGGCCGGTGTCAGCATAAAGTTCATTTGCCGCTTGTCTTCTTTCCCTATCAGGCGGGTAATCAACCCCTTGTCTTCCACGGACCGGATTACCTTCGAGGCGTTGGAGGCTGACAAGCCTAAGGCTTCGGCTATTTCGCTCGAAGTCAACCGCTCGCTGTCCAACAAGGTGCAGAGCAACATCCCTTCGTTCAGCGAGAGGTCATACATCTTTATGAACCGGTTCTCAAATTCGGTGATGGCCCGGTAAATATCACGAATCTTACATAACGTATTGTCCATTACATTTCTATTTTAGCGGGACAAAGATACAAAAATCCGGCGGAAATCAGATAAACAAGTTCACGTTGGCTTGTTCGGCGCGCTCCATATAGGTGGCTACCCCGCCTATCGTAACCTCATCCAATAACTCTTCACGGCAGATACCCATTACGTCCATTGACATTTGGCAGGCTATGAACTCCACGCCTTGCTTCAGGGCTTGCGCGCGCAGGGCCTCCAATGAATCCACTCCCTTGCGTTTCATCAGGTAGCGCATCATACGGCGGCCTATGCCCCCCATATTCATCTTCGATAGTTTCAGTTGGGTGGAGTCAGAAGGCAACATCCAGCCGAACATCTTTCCGAAGAAGTCTTTCTGTACCGAAGGTTTGTGGGCCTTCTTCAGCACGTTCAATCCCCAAAAGGTGAAAAAGATGCTGACTTTCTGTCCGGTGGCAGCCGCCCCGTTGGCCAATACAAACGTTGCCAACGCCTTGTCCAGGTCGTCACTGAACAGAATTAACGTTTTGTTCTTTCCGCCGGTTTCGGAGGAGGTAGGGGCGGTGTTGGCTTTGCCTTTGCCTTTTTCTATGACTACAGTATAGCGACCCTTGCTCTCTGTCTTGTCTATGAGTTTGTTGCCTGTTGTCCGGCACCACGCCGATGCATCACGTGCAAAACCGGCGTCGGTCGCTACCACTTCCACCCGTTGTCCCGGTTGGGCGTTGTCCATAGCTTGCTTCACCTTCATGATAGGGCCGGGGCATTGCAGGCCGCAAGCGTTGATTCGCACGACCGATGATGGTTCGCAAGTACAGGCCGGCTCTCCTTCACCTTGTGTCTCACAATCTTTGGCGGAAGGCTCGTCTCCGCAAGGCGAAGGCGGAAGCGGTGCGGTTGCCGCGGAATAAGTTTTGTAACCGCCAATCAGGTTGCGTACGTTTTTGTATCCGTTTCCGGCCAGGATGCGCAAGGCCAAATACCCGCGTAATCCTACCGCACAAAATACAACGACCGGTTTGTCTGTCGGGATTTCGTTCAAGTGGTTGCGCAGCTCGTCTACAGGTATGTTGATGGCGCCTGGTATGGTGCCGAAGGCAAACTCTTCCGGCGTGCGGGTATCAATTAGGCACACCTTGTCTTTTTCTGCTTGCAACTCTCGCCACGAGAGGACCGGCATAGCACCGCTGATTATGTTGGATGCCACGTAGCCGGCAATGGCTATCGGGTCTTTGGCCGACGAGAAGGGTGGGGCATAAGTATGTTCGGTTTCCATCAGGTCGTACACCGTACCTCCGTGTTTGATGAGCTGGGCTATTTGGTCGATGCGCTTGTCCACGCCTTCATAGCCTACGCATTGTGCCCCATACAATTTTCCGCTTTGGGGATGGAAGGTCAGCTTCAAGGTCAGCGGCAGGGCGTCCGGGTAATAGCCAGCGTGGGATGCCGAGTGGGTCACTGAGCTTTGGTATTCCATACCCATTTGTTGCAAGCGCTTGGCAGCCAGTCCTGTGGAGGCTACCGTCAGGTCGAACACTTGGGCGATGGAAGTGCCGATGGCTCCTTCATAAGTCGTCGTGTTACCCCGTGCCATATTGTCCGCCACGATACGTCCTTGCCGGTTGGCCGGATTGGCCAAGTAGTTAAGCCAAGGTTTTCCGGTCAATGGGTGCGGATATTCGATGGCGTCTCCGACGGCATAAACATCCGGTGCCGATGTTTGCAAGTATTTGTCCACCCAGATGCCTCCGGTTTCTCCCAACTTGATGCCTGCGGCTTTGGCCAAGGCGGTAGCCGGACGCACCCCGATGGAGAGCAGTACCATATCGGTAACGATGGATTTTCCGCTTTTTAGGTGTACGCTCAGTTTCTCTCCTTGGCGGCCGAAGCTGGTCACCCCCTCATTGAGGTAGAGCGCGACTCCTTTCTCCAACAAATGCTGGTGGATGGGGGCGGCCATCGAGTAGTCAATGGGAGCCATAACCTGATTGCCCATTTCTACAATAGACACCGACACGCCGGCGTGATGCAGGTTCTCCGCCATTTCAAGGCCGATGAAACCCGCGCCTACCACAACGGCTTTGCGCACAGCCTTTTCCGACAGGTATTGCTTGATGCGGTCCGTGTCGTCCACGTTGCGAAGCGTGAAGATGCCTTCTTGGTCAATGCCTTCCAGCGGCGGACGCACAGGCGTGGAGCCGGGTGACAACAACAATTTGTCGTAAGTCTCCACATATTCCGAGCCGTCTCTCCGGCGTACGGTCACCGTTTTCTTGTCGGGCGACAAGGCGGTCACTTCGTTTTCTACGCGTACGTCGATGCGGAAGCGTTTCCCGAACGATTCGGGAGTCTGCACCAATAATTTTTCGCGCTCTTCAATCACGCCTCCTATATAATAAGGTAATCCACAGTTGGCGTAAGAGATGTATTTCCCTTTTTCCAGCAGGATGATTTCCGACATTTCGTCTACTCTTCTCAGTCGAGCGGCTGCAGTAGCTCCGCCTGCCACACCGCCAATAATCACATATTTCATAACCGATATTGTATTGGGTTTCTATTAACGGTGCAAAGAAAAGAATATTTTTTTGTAATTACATAATTTCTTATGGAAAATATTTATTGAAATCAATATTTATGTTTGGTTTGTGGGGGAAATGAAGAATTAAGAATGATGAATGAAGAATTATGGCTTCTGTTTTTTAACTTTGTGTCATAAAAAACAAGAGAACTATGGTAAAAATAGGTTTATTATCTGATACTCACGGTTATTGGGACGAAAAATATCTGCATTACTTCGAACCTTGTGATGAAATATGGCATGCGGGCGACATCGGTTCCCTGGAAGTGGCGCAACGCTTGGCCGCTTTCCGCACTTTCCGGGCGGTGTATGGCAACATCGACGGGCAAGACCTCCGTCGCCTTTATCCTCAGACGCTTCGTTTTACGGTAGAGGGGGCTGAGGTGTTGATGAAGCACATCGGCGGTTATCCCGGACGGTACGACCCTTCCATTGCCGGTAGCCTGTTGGCACGTCCGCCGAAACTTTTCATCAGCGGACATTCGCATATCCTGAAGGTGAAGTACGATAAGACATTGGGTATGCTTCACATCAATCCGGGAGCGGCCGGCAAGTATGGATTTCATAAAGTGCGTACCTTGGTGCGTTTTGTCATAGACGCCGGCGTGTTCAAGGACCTCGAAGTAGTGGAGCTGGCCGGGTGAGGCGAATCTTGAAAAAATAAAAAATTGATAATTTTATTTTGTAGTACACTTGGTTTCCACTATCTTTGCCTGCTGAATAGCAACGAGAGCCGTGAGGCAACGTCCTCCTTCTTATATATTCCCTGTTTATTTTTAAAATGAAAGAATTATGAAAGGAATTATTCTTGCCGGTGGCAATGCTACCCGTCTCTATCCGTTGTCTAAGGCCATCTCTAAGCAGATTATGCCAGTCTATGACAAACCTATGATTTACTACCCCCTTTCGACGCTGATGCTGGCCGGCATCCGTGAAGTGCTTATTATTTCTACTCCTCGTGATTTGCCTATGTTCCGCGACTTGTTGGGAACAGGGGAAGATTTAGGTATGTCTTTTTCTTACAAGGTTCAGGAGAAGCCTAACGGGCTGGCTCAGGCTTTTGTCTTAGGGGCGGATTTCTTGAACGGAGAGCCTGGATGTCTGATCTTGGGGGATAACCTGTTTTATGGTCAAGGCTTTTCTGCCATGCTCCGGCGTGCCGCTTCCATTGAGAAGGGAGCTTGCATCTTTGGTTACTATGTAAAAGACCCTCGGGCCTATGGAGTGGTGGAGTTCGACGGACAAGGCAAAGTGTTGTCTTTGGAAGAGAAACCCGAACAGCCTAAGAGCAATTATGCCGTTCCCGGACTTTATTTTTATGACGCCACGGTGACCGAGAAAGCCGCTGCTTTGAAACCTTCGGCACGGGGTGAATATGAGATTACCGACCTCAACAAACTTTATTTGGAGGAAGGTACGCTGAAGGTGGAACTTTTTGGCCGTGGCTTTGCTTGGCTTGATACGGGCAACTGTGACAGCCTGCTGGAAGCCAGCAACTTTGTGGCCACCATACAGAATCGTCAAGGCTTTCGTGTCAGTTGCATTGAGGAAATAGCTTGGCGCAAAGGTTGGATAGACTCTGCGCAATTGCACCGCCTGGGCGAACAATTGGGTAAAACGGAATATGGCCACTATCTGATGGAACTGGCCGCTTCACGCAAATAAAAAAAGGTTGAACAATATGAAAACTTATCTTGTAACAGGAGCCGCCGGATTTATCGGCGCGAATTTCATTAAATACATTCTGGCGAAGCACGATGACATCCAAGTGGTGATATTGGATGCACTGACCTACGCCGGAAACTTGGGTACCATTGCCAAGGACATCGACAACGAACGTTGCTTTTTTGTGAAAGGCGACATCTGCGACCGTGCCTTGGCCGATGAGCTCTTTGCCAAGTATAAATTCGATTATGTGGTAAACTTTGCCGCCGAGAGCCATGTGGACCGCAGCATTGAGAATCCGCAGCTTTTCCTGATGACCAATATCCTGGGCACGCAGAACTTGTTGGATGCGGCTCGTCGTGCTTGGGTGGACGGTAAGGACGGGCAGGGATATCCTACTTGGCGCAAAGGGGTGCGCTACCACCAAGTGTCTACCGACGAGGTTTATGGCTCGTTGGGGGCCGAAGGTTATTTCACCGAGCAGACCCCGCTCTGTCCGCACAGTCCTTACAGCGCTTCCAAAACCAGTGCCGACTTGGTGGTGATGGCCTATCACGACACCTACAAGATGCCGGTTACCATTACCCGTTGTTCCAACAATTACGGCCCTTATCATTTCCCCGAGAAGCTGATTCCTCTTATTATCAAGAACATTTTAGAAGGGAAAAAACTGCCGGTGTATGGAGACGGCAGCAACGTGCGCGACTGGCTTTACGTGGAAGACCATTGCAAGGCCATTGATATGGTGGTGCGTGAGGGTCGTGAGGGTGAAGTGTACAACGTAGGAGGACACAACGAGAAAACCAACTTGGAGATTGTAAAACTGACCATTGCCACTATCCGTCGGCTGATGACGGAACACCCGGCCTATCGGGAAGTACTGAAAAAGAAAGAAAGAGGGGCAGACGGACAGATTGACATCAGTTGGATTAACGAGGACCTCATTACCTTCGTCAAAGACCGTTTGGGACACGACCAACGCTATGCCATCGATCCCACCAAGATAAAGAATGAGCTGGGCTGGTATCCCGAAACCTGTTTTGAAGTTGGCATTGTGAAAACCATCGAGTGGTACCTCAACCATCAGGCGTGGGTAGAGGAAGTGACCAGTGGTGACTATCAGAACTATTACGAGCGTATGTACGGTAAGCGTTAATGGCTTACCGCTACGCTCAATAACAATCCCATAAACAGCATATTGCGCGAAGTTTCGCCCAATATGCTGTTTAATTTTTCCCCCTCGCGTATCTGAATCATTTTCCGCCAGGTCAAGCTATGTAGGTAGAAGTAAACACAGGGTGCCCAGATAAATTCCATCCACGTCAGTCGTCCTGTAAGCACCAAGCCGACACATACCAATACGGCGGCGATGCCAAGTCCTAAGTACAGGCCTGCCCCGAAACGTTCGCCGTAGCGTGCCACTAAGGTCAGCTTGCCGCTTAGTCTGTCTTGGTCGCGGTCGCGATAGTTGTTGATGGTCAGCAGGGTGTCAATCACCAGTCCCGATATGACGGACAGCAGAAGGACGTCCATGTTCAGTTCGCCAGCTTGTACATAGTAGGTGCCTCCTACGGGGATAAATCCGAAAAACACGAATACCAGCACATCCCCCCAGCCGTGATAAGACAATATCGTCGTGTAGAGGAAGGCAAACAGCAGGCACACCACTCCCAACAATACCAATTCCCAACCCCCGTGCGGCAGGCTGCCCCAAGTGGTAAACAACACGCCAAGACCGCACAGGCATGCCAGTGTCAAGGTCACGCCAATGCCCGTCCGCATACCTTTGGGGGTAATCCATCCTTCGGCGCAAGCCCGTTTAGGTCCCAAACGGTCTTCGCGGTCAGTCCCTTTTTGGAAGTCGAACAGGTCATTGATAAAGTTGGCCGCTATTTGCATAAAGAAGGCAAACAGCAGGCACAATACGGCCGGAGCCGTCTCGAATGCGTGGTCTGAAAAAGCTAATGCGCTGCCTAACAGCACAGGGATAAAGGCCGCCGTCAGTGTCTTGGGACGTGCGGCCAGTAACCAAGCTTTTGGGGAATTGGTTCGTACCATATTATATATTATACATAAGTTTCCAACAGTTTCACTTTCTCCTGCGGCACGATGTTCAGGCTTTGTGTCGTGGCGGGCAGCAATACGGTTTCACCGGCTTGCAGGTCTATTTCGTTGCCTTCGTTGTCCTTCATGCGGCAAGTTCCCTCCACACAGATGAAGATGACGAACGAATCCAGCTCCGAGTAATCGCAGGTTATTTCTTCCGTCATGTCGTAGACCGAGGTGGTGAAGTAGGGTGTGGCCACGATTTCCACCGGTTCGTTTACTTCGGCTTCATAATGCGTGCGGAAGTCGTCTTGCACGTCGGTGAAGTTAATGGCCTCCAAGGCTTGTGCGGTATGCAGTTCGCGGGTTTTCCCGTTGGCGTCCTTGCGGTTGTAGTCGAAGATGCGGTATGTGATGTCCGAAGTCTGTTGAATCTCGGCTACAAAGGCACCCGCTCCGATGCCGTGTACTCTTCCGGCCGGTACGTAAAACA
>CALUIQ010000153.1 GCA_944320735.1 uncultured Bacteroides sp.
AAAGTGTACTTGAGTCCATAATTTCATTTACTATTTACGATTTGACAAATTACTATTATTATCTCGAATCTCAATTCTCATTCTTACGCACGAAGATGGTGTCGTTCGTGATGCGGGTCACGATGACCGGAGTCTTTTCGTCCAGAAAGCCGTCTTCGGATTTTACTTCCACGATACGTCCCTTGATGTCGGCATAGCCGATAAGAGCCAAGCGGGTAGTGGTGACGCCCGTATATCCCGCTTTGATGCCTTGCTCGACAGGTGTATAGCCGGCTTTGCCTTTGATGTCCGTCTTGAGCGAGATGCGGTCGAGCGTCTTGGAGCGCATAAACCACACGAGGCACAGTACGCACGCCACGGCCGATATGCCCAGCGTCGTGAAGCCTCCGGCCAACCCCAAGTGGGTGAAGGCGTAATAGTTGGCATAGAGGTAGCATCCGCCGGCCAGGATGCCCGCGATGCTGATGCCCGGCAGGACGAAAAGCTCTACCAGGAAGAAGATGATGGCTACAATGAGCAGGATGGCGATGATGGCGATTTCCATAATGGTAAGCGGTTAATGGTTAATGGGTTGATTTTATCTCGGCGTTGCGCGTCTCCTTGGCTTTTTGGTCGACTTCTTTGCGGAGGATACGCACGCGTTTCTCTAAGTCGAGGATGGCGGGAGCGAGCTTTTCTCTTTCCTTTGCGGAGGCATTGGCATAGTTCTGCCTTGCCTTGTCCAATGTTTCGCTTTGCTTGCGGTAGCTTTGCTCCAGCTGGCGGGAGGCGTCAAACAGGGCTTTGGCTTGGGGCGAGCGGAAGTCGGACGCTTGGTGATAGGTGCGCTCATCGTCGATGACAAACGTGAAGTCGTATGCCTTTTTTTCCTTGGGGCGATATTCCAAGGCTTGCGCCAGGCGTTCGCGGGCTTCGTCTACGCGTGTAGAATCACTCCAAGTCTGTCCGATACTCTTTAGGTTGGCCAAAAGGGCGAGGCGGGCACGGTCGGTATTTTCGTAGTCGTACACCTGCTTCGTGGTGTTGGGGATGAAGACGTAGACGCACACCGAGTCGGCGGGCTGGAAGCGGTCGGAGGCAAACCAGCCGAGGTTGTTGAACTCGTCCACCACGTACATATAGTCATTATAGGGCGAGTTGAAAGGCATACCCACGTTTTCCGGCGTAAGGTAAGTGTCCGTATTGGTGTTATAGCGGGTCACAAAGATGTCGTATCCGCCCACGGACTCCGGTCCGTCGGAAGCGTAATAGAGCGTGGCTCCATCGGTCAGCACAAAAGGATAGTTGGCATTGACACCCTCGTTGATGATGCCCGGCAGGGAGGTAGGACGACTCCATCCGTCCGCCATCCTTGAGCACGTCAGGATGTTGTAGGTGCTGTCCGCCTGGTATTCCCCGTAATAGATTTTGTTGCCCATCTCCGTCTCGTACACCGTGCCGCCCGTGCGTCCGTTGTCTCCAAAATAGTCGGCATAGGTGGTGACGGTGCCCGACTCGGGACTAATCTTGTAGGCGTCCAGAAACTCGGCTTTGCCGATGGCGAAGCTGTCGATGACGCACACACGCTCCACGCCTTTCATCATACGCAGGTGGGTGCGGATGCGTTCGCCCAAACTATCGGCCAAGGACGTGTCCCTCCGGCGGCGTTTCAAGTCTTTCAGGTAGGCGTCATTGGTCTCCTGCGCTTCCTCGAAGCGGTAGGTCAGGTCGTAGGCGCGTGCCAGGTGGTATTGTCCACTGGGCACCCGGAGCTTGACGGCTTTCTCCAGATAGGGCACTGATTCTTCATATTCGCCCGTCTCCAAGCAACATACGCCATACCACAGGTTGTAATTCCCGTTGGAGGGGGCAGACTTCACGAAGCGTTGAAACACAGGTTTGGCTTGTGCATACTCGCCTTTGGCGTACAAGGCGCGGGCTTGCGCCAACGTTTGTCCCACAGCGGGCAAGGAGGCCAGCGTGAGGGCTATATATATAAATATGGTATATCGAATCTTCATATCCGTTAAATTAGTGTCCAAAAATACAAATTATTCCCGAACAATAGTGTTAATTCTTCTTTAATACGATGTTTTGCATTACCTTTGCGGGCGAAAATGATGATTTATCTATTAAATGAAGAATGATGAATTAAGAATGAAGAATTAGAGTTTGTGAAGAAAGGTAATAAAGCACCCCTCCTTCCGGAAGCAGGGGAGTTGATTACTGTAATTCTTCATTCATCATTCTTAATTCTTCATTAAAGCGCGCTTGCGCGCGCTAAATTCCCATTTATTGAAATGTAATGAAAACATCAGACGAACATAAACTTATGACTCGCATAGAGCGGCGCGTGGCCAAGGGGATGGTGGATTACGGCCTGTTGGAGGATGGCGACCGGGTGCTTATTGGGCTCTCCGGGGGCAAGGACTCGCTGGCTCTGACCGAGTTGTTGGCACGTAGGGCACGCATCTACAAGCCCCGCTTTACGGTGGAGGCCGTGCACGTGGTGATGCGCAACATACCCTACCAGAGCGACACGGACTACTTGCGTGCGTTTTGTGAGGAGCGGGGAGTGCCTTTCACGCTTTATGAAACGGAGTTCGACCCGTCGACCGACCGTCGCAAGTCGCCCTGCTTCCTCTGTTCGTGGAACCGGCGCAAAGCCCTTTTCACCGTGGCCAAGGAGAAAGGGTGCAACAAGATTGCGTTGGGGCATCACATGGACGACATCTTGGAGACGCTCCTTATGAACCAAGTCTTTCAGGGAGCCTTTTCCACTATGCCGCCCCGGCTCGTGATGAAGAAGTTCGATATGACCCTCATCCGCCCGCTCTGTCTGGTGCACGAGGCCGACCTCGAAGAGCTGGCAGCTCTCCACGGGTATCGAAAGCAGGTGAAACATTGCCCTTACGAGCACGATTCGCACCGCACCGGTATGAAGGACATCCTTCGTCGTTTGGAAGCTATGAATCCCGAAGCCCGCTATAGCCTTTGGGGAAGTATGGCAAACGTGCAGGAGGAGTTGTTGCCCCGTAAAGATGAAAAATAGAAACTTAATACTCAAATATCTAAGATGAAAGCGTTTTATACCATTTTACTTTTGATTGTGTCCAACATCTTTATGACCTTTGCTTGGTACGGTCACTTGAAGTTGCAGGAAATGAAAATCATCAATAACTGGCCGCTCTTTGCCGTGGTGCTCTTCTCGTGGGCCATCGCCCTCTTCGAATACTCTTTTCAGGTGCCCGCCAACCGCATCGGCTTTGTGGAAAACGGAGGCCCTTTCTCGCTGATGCAGCTCAAGGTCATTCAGGAGACCATCACGCTCATTGTGTTCACGGTGTTCACCACCCTGTTCTTCAAGGGCGAGGCGTTGCATTGGAATCACTTCGCCGCTTTTGTCTGCCTGGTGCTGGCGGTGTACTTCGTGTTTTATAAGTAAACATTAAATGGGAATTTAGCGCGCAATTGACAATTAACAATTAACAATTGACAATGATTAGAAAACTCTCCTCCTTCCGGAAGGAGGAGTCCCCGTAGGGGGAGGTGGTAGGAGAAATATGCCGCGTAAGCGACTCCTATTCTTATCATCAATAATAAATAGGTCGAACCATACTTTTCCTACCACCCCGCCCGTTGGGCACCCCTCCTTCCGGAAGGAGGGGA
>CALUIQ010000154.1 GCA_944320735.1 uncultured Bacteroides sp.
CTCCATATTTCTTCAATCCTTGGTTGATGAGGATGACGATGAAGCAGGCGGCAATGTTCATCAGGAAGGGGGAAAGGCCAATGGCCAGCGAACTGTTGACAATGTTGCGCCTCAACCGGTAGATTCCTTTGCGGAAATGGAGCAATTCCTTGGGATTGTTGAAGAAACGCAATTGCCACAGCAAGGCGACGGTCTGCGCCAATACCGTGGCCGTGGCCGCTCCGCGGATGCCCCAACCAAACCAGAAGATGAAAAGGGGAGCCAAAATGACGTTGACCACCACCGTGGCAATGGTGGCGTACATGGCTTCCTTGGGATGTCCCGAAGCGCGCAGCACGGCGTTCAGTCCCAAGTACATATGAGTCACCACGTTGCCCAACAGAATAATCTGCATGAAGTCACGCGCATAGGGCACCGTCTCTTCGCTGCCTCCAAAGAAGTAAAGGATGGGGTCGAGGAATGGCAGGACGAGAACCGTAAAGCCCAATCCGAACAATATATTCAGCACCAAGACATTGCCCAACACCGTCTGAGCCGTGTCATAATCCCGTTGGCCAAGTTTTACCGATATCAAGGTGGAGGCTCCTACGCCCACCAGCGAGCCGAATGCCGCCGCCAAATTCATCAGTGGGAAAGTCAACGCCAAGCCGGAAAGCGCCATTGCTCCCACGCCGTGACCAATGAAAATACTGTCCACCATATTATATAAAGAGGAGGCGGTCATGGCAATGATGGCCGGCACGGCATACTGCATCAAAAGTTTTCCGATTTCTTCAGTTCCTAACGCTGTAGGTGTTCGTTGTATCGTCATAAGTTTTATGCTTAAAGTTGATTTTCGACTGCAAAAGTAGTGATTTCTCACGAGAAATACGTTCATTTAAAAAATGTTTCGTATTTTTGTCCCCAAATAGAGTGAAATAGACTGATATGAACGTTTTAGAACTAAGTGAACAGGAAATTATCCGCCGCAACAGTCTGAATGAGTTGCGCGCGATGGGCATTGACCCTTATCCCGCTGCCGAGTATGTGACCAATGCATTCTCTACCGACATAAAAGCCGAATTCAATGATGACGCCGAGCCTCGCCAGGTATCCATAGCCGGGCGTATGATGAGCCGCCGCGTCATGGGGAAAGCTTCTTTCATCGAATTGCAGGACTCCAAAGGCCGCATTCAGGTGTACATCACCCGCGATGACATTTGTCCGGACGAGAATAAAGATATGTACAACACCGTGTTCAAACGTCTGCTCGACTTGGGCGACTTCGTGGGCATCGAGGGTTTCGTCTTCCGTACGCAAACGGGTGAAATCAGCGTACACGCCAAGAAGTTGACCGTACTGGCCAAGAGCATTCGGCCGATGCCCATCGTGACATACAAGGTCGGCGTGGCCTACGACTCTTTTGAAGACCCCGAATTGCGCTACCGCCAACGTTACGTGGACCTCATCGTGAACGATGGCGTGAAAGATACGTTCCTGAAGCGTGCCAAGGTCATCAGCACCATGCGTGCCATCTTGGACGAAGCCGGATATACCGAGGTGGAAACGCCTATCCTGCAATCCATCCCCGGAGGAGCCAGTGCACGTCCCTTCATCACGCACCATAACTCATTGGACATTGACCTCTACCTGCGCATCGCCACCGAGCTTTACCTGAAGCGTCTCATCGTGGGTGGCTTTGAGGGTGTGTATGAGATAGGCAAGAACTTCCGCAACGAGGGTATGGACAAGAACCATAATCCCGAGTTCACTTGTATGGAACTGTACGTGCAATACAAGGATTACAACTGGATGATGGGCTTCACGGAGAAACTGTTGGAGCGCATTTGCATAGCCGTGAACGGAAGCACGGAAACCACGATTGACGGCAAAACCATCAGTTTCAAGGCTCCTTACCGCCGGTTGCCCATTTTGGAAGCCATTAAGGAAAAGACGGGTTACGACCTGGAAGGAAAGTCGGAAGACGAAATCCGCCAGATATGCAAGGAACTGAAGATGGAGATTGACGACACCATGGGCAAGGGCAAGCTGATAGACGAAATCTTCGGCGAGTTCTGCGAAGGCACGTTTATACAGCCTACGTTCATCACCGATTATCCCGTGGAAATGTCACCGCTGACCAAGATGCACCGCAGCAAGCCCGGCCTGACCGAACGCTTTGAGCTGATGGTGAACGGCAAGGAATTGGCCAACGCTTACAGTGAGCTGAACGACCCCATCGACCAGGAAGAACGCTTCAAAGAACAGCTCCGCCTGAGCGAGAAGGGCGACGATGAAGCCATGTTCATTGACCAAGATTTCCTCAAGGCCCTGCAATACGGCATGCCTCCTACGTCGGGCATCGGCATCGGCATCGACCGCTTGACCATGCTGATGACGGGCAAAGCCTTCATTCAGGAAGTGCTCTTCTTCCCGCAGATGCGTCCGGAAAAGGTGGCGCCGAAAGACGCTCCTGCCAAATATATGGAGCTGGGTATTCCGGAAGCATGGGTGCCTGTCATCCAGAAAGCCGGATACAATCTGGTGGAGGACATGGCGGAAGTCAATCCGCAGAAGCTGCACATGG
>CALUIQ010000155.1 GCA_944320735.1 uncultured Bacteroides sp.
CCATCGTACTTGTTGAGACCGTTTTGAGTGGCAAACCACATATTCCCCTGTTTATCCTGCGTAATGGCAAACACAATATTCTGCGACAATCCGTCTTCCAAACCGAAATGAGTAAAACGGATGCCGGAAAGTTCTTGCGCCTGTACACATATAGGACTTGTCGCAAACAAGCAACAACAAATCATTCCGACGTAACATAACAAAGCGTGAAAACGTATCATAGTATTTGGTTTCATCCGTATTCGTTTCTATTCCGATGCGAAGATAAGAAAATCTTTCCATATGCCAATCATAGGCGGCTAACTTCTAATCATATTTGCCGGATTCGCTTCGTATCTCACTTTTTTGTTTTATCTTTGCTCCCCGATTAATGAACGAAAAAAATAGCAAAAACATACGAATATGAAAAAACTTTTTGTAATGGCACTTGCGGCTATGGCCCTGAGTGCCTGTGATTCGGAGCCCAAATTCAAAGTAGAAGGAGAAGTGACTGGTGCTGATGGCAAGACACTTTACTTGGAAGCGTCCGCCTTGGAAGGTATCGTGCCGATGGATTCTATTAAATTGAAGGGAAACGGAACATTTGCCTTCAAAGGCAACCGTCCGCAGTCACCCGAGTTTTATCGCCTGCGCATAGAGGACAAAATCATCAACTTCTCGGTAGACTCTACGGAGACCTTGCGCTTCAAGGCTGGTTATGAAGATTTTGCCACGAACTATATGGTGGAAGGCTCTCCGAACAGTCAGAAAATCAAAGAGTTGTCGCTTATGCAATTGCAATTGCAGAGTAAAACCGATGTATTGGCCAAAGCCATGCAAAACCATACCATCGGAGTAGACGTCTACCAAGACAGTTTGCAGTCCATGATCCAGCGTTATAAGGACGACGTAAAGGTGCGCTACATTTTCTCGGCTCCCAATACCGCAGCCGCTTATTTCGCCTTGTTTCAGAAGCTGAACAACTACCTCATCTTCGACCCGCTGAACAGCCGGGATGACATCAAGTGCTTTGCCGCCGTGGCCACCAGCCTGAACAATTATTATCCACACGCCGACCGCTCCAAGAATCTTTATAACATCGTCATCAAGGGTATGAAGAACACGCGTGAGCCTCAGCAGACCACCGTTGCTCCACAAATCGAAGTGCATGAGACCGGTGTCATTGACATCGAACTGCGCGATATGAAAGGTAATGTACGCAAACTCACCGAACAGAAAGGCAAAGTCGTCGTTCTGGACTTCACCATCTACCAAACCGCCGTATCGGCCAGCCGCAACTACCTCTTGCGCGAACTGTACGACAAGTATGCCGCCCGCGGATTGGAAATCTACCAAGTCTCACTGGACGCCGACGAACATTACTGGAAAACCACGGCCGACAACCTGCCTTGGATTTGCGTACGCGATGCCAGCGGAATCTACTCGTCCTTGGTGACAGTCTATAATATACAGGACATCCCCACCCTGTACCTCGTCAACCGGAACAACGAGTTGAGCGGAAAAGTGGACGACCTCAGCCAATTGGAAACGGAGATAAAGAAGTTGCTTTAATGTGTATCATTGTGGGAAGAAGCCTTTAAATATGTTACAAAACACCTTTCGGGGCTTGGCGGATAAAGATTAAAACATTACCTTTGCCCCGACAATAACAGAAAGAGGGTTCCAGCATGCCGTACATGTTGGAATTCTTTTTTGTTTTATACAAGCATTATATTATAACGAATCATAAAAATAGGAGAAAACAGTATGGCTTATATGTCAGAAGAAGGCTACAACAAATTGTTGGCCGATTTGAAAGAGTTGGAGACGGTGGAGCGTCCCAAGATTGTAGCGGCAATTGCCGAAGCGCGTGACAAAGGAGACTTGTCCGAAAATGCCGAGTATGACGCCGCCAAAGAGGCTCAAGGCATGCTCGAAATGAAGATAAACAAACTGAAAGCAACCATTGCCGATGCCAAGATCATTGATGAATCGAAGTTGAAAACCGACTCCGTACAGATATTGAACAAGGTGGAACTGAAGAACGTGAAGAATGGCATGAAGATGACCTACACCATCGTGTCTGAAAGCGAAGCCAACTTGAGAGAAGGCAAGATTTCGGTCAACACCCCCATTGCACAAGGTTTGTTGGGCAAGAAGGTAGGCGAAATCGCCAAAATCAAAGTGCCGCAAGGTATGATTGAGCTTGAAGTCGTAAACATTTCATTTTAACCCGCAAGGCAGGCCATGCACGCATGAGTCTGCCTTGCTTTTATTCTATATCGTTATGGCAACAATATTCAGCAGAATCGTAGCGGGCGAAATACCCTGCTACAAGGTGGCAGAGAACGACAAGTTCTTTGCATTTCTTGATATTAATCCGTTGGTGAAAGGCCACACGCTGGTCATTCCCAAGCAGGAAGTAGACTACATCTTTGATTTGAGCGATGAAGACTTGGCAGCCATGCACGTGTTTGCCAAGAAAGTGGCTTTGGCCATCGGTAAGGCATTCCCCTGCAAGAAAGTAGGCATGGCCGTGTTGGGCCTGGAAGTTCCCCATGCGCACATCCATCTGATACCGATGCAGAGCGAGAAAGACATGCTGTTCTCCAACCCGAAGCTTCAACTGTCCGATGATGAATTCAAGACTGTAGCCGAAGCCATCCGAGCCGCTTTTTAAACAAATTTTCTCCTTTCTTTTTATATCGCGAAGGATGCCCCTTGCACGTATGCAGGCGCATCCTTTTTTATGTAAATCCGCCAGTGGCCAAAACCCAAACAGAGACACTGTTTCATTAGCCAATGAAACAATGTTGCACCAACCATTGAGACAGCGTTGCATTTACCATTGAAACGGTGTCGCATTTACTATTGAAACCTTACGACTACCTACCACGTACGATAACAAGAACGGCTGTCCATCCCCAAAAGGGAAAGACAGCCGTCTTGTTCTCTATGCTAATAAGGTGTGTATATGTTACATCCCGAACGAGAAATGGTCAATCGAATCGTAAACCACACTGGCGATGCTCAGCACGATGATGCCTGCCGTGCATATCAGCAAACTGGCACGGGTGTAGTTGTCGCTGCGGAAAGCGGCGATAGGCTCGTCACTCGGATTGATGTACATAGCTTTCACCACGCGCAGGTAATAGTAGAGTGACAGCACCGTGTTGACCAAGGCGATGAACACCAACAAGTGGAAACCGCTGTGGAATGCCGCCGCAAAGATGAAGAACTTCGAGAAGAAGCCCGCGAACGGCGGAATGCCCGCCAACGAGAACAAAGCCAAAGTCATCAAGAATGCCAGCTTGGGATTGGTGCGATAAAGACCGTTGTAATCGTCCAGCGTAATCTTCTGTGAGCGCAAGTAAACGATGGTGATAACGGTAAACGCGCCTAAGTTGGCAAACAGGTAAATCAACACGTAGTAAACCAAAGCCGTCATACCTTGGGCCGTGCCACTGATAACGCCCAACATAATATAACCGGCTTGCGAGATACTACTGAAAGCCATTAGTCGCATCAGGTTCTGCTGGCGCAAGGCGAAGAGGTTGGCCAAGGTAATGGAAGCAATCGTTACCCAATAGAGCACTTCCTGCCATTGGGCGGCCATCGGAGCAAATACCTTATAAAGAATGGCCATCAGCACGAAAGCCGCCGAACCTTTGGAGACAACGCTCAGGTAAGCGGTCACCGTAC
>CALUIQ010000156.1 GCA_944320735.1 uncultured Bacteroides sp.
CATTAATCTGCTGATTTTATTCGATTATTCCAGCGATAATTCGTAACTTTGTAAAGTCTCAACAGAAACTATTCGATATGGAACCACTTAAACGGAGAAAATACCCCTACGGCATCCAAGTGTTCTCGACCATCCGCCGGGAAAACTACATGTATGTCGACAAGACGGAATACGTTTACCGCATGACGCATTCCGACAACAAGTATATGTTCCTGAACCGTCCGCGCCGTTTCGGCAAGTCATTGCTGACCGATACCCTGCAATGCTATTTCGAGGGACAAAAAGAACTCTTCACAGGACTTGCCATCGAAAAACTGGAAACGGAATGGACACCCTATCCCGTGCTACACTTCGATATGAGCACAGCGAAAAATATGAGTAAGGAAGGATTAGAAAGTGAATTGAACCTAAAACTAAAAGCGTATGAAAAGATATACGGGCATGATGAAGAAGAAATAGAAGCCAACCAACGTCTGCAAGGCTTAATAAAACGCGCTTACCGGCAAACGGGAAAAGAAGTTGTCATATTAATCGACGAATACGATGCGCCGTTATTGGACGTGATGCACGAGGATAAGGATTTGCCAATCCTTCGCAATGTAATGCGTAACTTCTACAGCCCGCTGAAAGCCTGTGGCAAATACCTGCGCTACGTTTTCCTAACCGGTATCACCAAGTTCTCGCAACTCAGCATATTCAGCGAACTGAACAACATTGAGAACATCAGTATGGATGCCAACTATGCTGCTATCTGCGGAATCACAGAAGAAGAGATGCGGACACAAATGGATGCCGACATCGCACTATTCGCCGACAGACTGGGGACTACCAAGGAGGACGCTTTGCAACAAATGAAATCATACTACGACGGATACCACTTTGCATGGCCTTCGCCCGATGTATATAATCCTTTCAGCTTGATGGCGGCTCTGAGCAAAGGGAAAATCGAATCATTCTGGTTCGGAAGCGGAACACCGACTTACTTGATTGAGATGCTGAACAAATTTCAGGTCATTCCGCAGGACATAAGCGGACGTAAATGTGAGGCAGTTGATTTTGACGCACCCACCGAGCGAATGACCGACATCACCCCGCTATTCTATCAAAGTGGATACTTGACTATCAAAAATTACTCCGCCTTCTCCGGGCTATACCAATTGGACATCCCGAATAAAGAGGTACGCATCGGACTGATGAAAAGCCTGTTGGTCAACTACGTGCGTCGCCCCGCCGAACTGAACACATTAGTGGGCGAAATGGCGGAATGCATCCATTTCGGTGATATGGACGGAGCCTTGAAGCTGATGCAAACCGTACTGTCCACTGTACCTTATTGCGAAAATACTCGTTACGAAGGCCACTACCAGCAGATGCTTTACTTGATCTTCACTCTGTTGGGGAGCTTTGCGGATGTGGAGGTGCGCACCCCGAAAGGAAGGGTGGACGTAGTGATGCGCACACATTCCACCTTATATATAATAGAGTTGAAACTTGACAAGAACGCCAGTGAGGCCATCCGTCAAATTGATTTGAAGCAATACCCCGAACGTTTCGCACTCTGCGGGCTTCCCATCGTGAAAGTGGGCATCAACTTCGACAGCGAAAAACACACACTGACTGACTGGGAGATTTTGCCAAAGTCTAACACTAAATAATAAATTAGCGAGCTGTTTTTTAGGCGCGGATATTATTATAAATTTAATCCATGAAATTTGTGTAATCCGTACCTAAAAATAAATTTCCATTTATAGCATAAACTAAATATGATTAATTACTTATGAAGTATTGGTATGTAATGTTACTGCTGTGCTTAGTGGCTTGTACCGGCAGCGGTGAACAAGAGAAAACGCAAGTCCGGCTGTGGTATGACACACCGGCGCAGAATTGGAACGAAGCCTTGCCCATTGGAAACGGAAGATTGGGGGCAATGGTCTTCGGAGGCACGGACAAAGAGCAACTGCAGCTCAACGAAAACACGCTCTACAGTGGCGAGCCGTCTGTTATGTTCAAGGACATACGGGTCACTCCCGAAATGAAAGCGAAAGTGGTAGGTCTGATGAAAGCCGGGCAATATAAACAGGCTTCAGACTTGATATGCAAGCATTGGTTGGGGCGCCTACACCAATGTTACCAGCCCTTTGCCGACCTGTACATCACGGACAACCGACAAGGAAAGGCTACAGGCTACCGACGTGAACTAAGCCTGTCGGAAGCCATCAGCCGGACTGTTTATACAGCCAATGGTGCCACGTATGAGCGGGAAGTGTTCGCCTCCCACCCGGATGATGTAATCGTCATACGTCTGAAAACGGACCAAAAAGACGGAGTTGACGTCACAATCGGCTTTTCGTGCGTACACCCTACAGCCAAAGAAACATATAACGACGAGAAATTGGTGCTGAAAGGACAAGCACCGGGATATGTGGAACGCCGCACTTTCCGGCAAATGGAAGACTGGGGTGACCAATACAAGCATCCTGAGCTTTATGACAAAAACGGGAAACGAAAGTTTAATAAGCGAATGCTCTATGGCGACGAGATAGACGGTAAGGGGATGTTTTTCGAAGCACAACTGCAACCTGTTTGCACGGATGGCAAAGTGGAAATGACCGACAAGGGACTTCGCGTCAGCGGAACCCAGGAAGTTGTTTTGTTGCTCAGTATGGCCACCAGCTACAACGGCTTCGACAAGAGCCCAAGCCGTGAAGGCATCGATCCTTCGGCCAAAGCGTCTGGCATCCTTGCCAAAGCTTTGGCTTTCGATTACGAAGAATTGAAAGAGAGGCACGTGTCCGACTTCCGCTCGTTGTTCGACCACGTCAGCCTGACATTGCCATCCTCCCCCGAACAACTTGCCTTGCCGACCGACCAGCGCATTGACCGCTTTGCCGACCAAAGCGACCCGGAATTGGCAGCCACACTCTTTCAGTATGGCCGTTACTTGATGATTTCCGGTTCACGCCCAGGCGGACAACCGCTCAACCTGCAAGGCATTTGGAACAAAGATACCATTCCGGCTTGGAACAGCGGCTACACCATTAATATTAATACTGAAATGAACTACTGGCCTGCAGAAGTGACCAACCTGACCGAGTGTCACGAACCTCTCTTCCGGCTTATTGAGGAATTGGCCGAATCGGGGAAGGAAACGGCAAGCCGTATGTATGGTGCCCGTGGTTGGGTAGCCCACCACAACACGTCCTTGTGGCGGGAATCCGTACCCAATGACAATGTACCCAGCGCATCATTCTGGCCGATGGTGCAAGGCTGGCTGACCAGCCATTTATGGGAACACTACCAGTTTACGCAAGACGA
>CALUIQ010000157.1 GCA_944320735.1 uncultured Bacteroides sp.
GCTATAGCATCGCAAGCAGAATCATTTGTCCTGCTATGATGCGTAGGAACATAGACAATGGATATACCGTAGAATATCCGACGGACGGAGCATCGTTGCCTGACACTTGGTTGGCGTATGCCAATGCAGGTGGGTCGGTGTTGCTGCCGGCTATCAGACCCATCAGCGTGAAGTAATTTACTTTGTAATACCAGCGCGCGAAGATGCCTACCAACAGCAAGGGGATGAGGGTAATCAAGAAACCGTAGCCTACGTAGAGCAATCCGTCGCCTTCTACCACCGTCTGTACGAAACTTCCTCCGGCCTCAATACCTACGCTGGCCAAGAAGAGCACAATACCTATCTCACGCAGCATCATATTGGCGCTCATGGTCGTATAGGTCACCAAATGCAGTTTGTATCCGAAACGTCCAATCAAGATGGCCACTACCAACGGACCTCCGGCCAAACCTAACTTCACGGGAGTAGGCATGCCGGGGAAAGCGATGGGCAGGCTGCCCAAGAAGATACCCAGGAAGATACCTACGAAGATAGTAACAATGTTGGGTGCGTCCAAACGTTTTAATTGGTTACCCAGCACACTCGCCACACGTTCTACGGCATCCTGTTGGCCAACTACCATGACACGGTCGCCCACTTGCAGAATCAGGTTGGGGTCAGCGAAGAGGTCCATACCCGAACGGTTGACGCGGGTCACGTTAACGCCGAACATGCTGCGGAAGTGCATGCTGCCGAGTTTCTTGCCGTTCACCTCCGATTTAGTCACAAGGATGCGGCGTGAAACCATCGGCGTGTCTTGTTTTTCCCAATCCACTACTACTTCTTTTCCTATGAAAGCCGTAATGGCCTCGGCGTCTTCTTCCGAGCAAACGATAAACAACTGGTCGCCCGTGTAAAAGATGGTTTCATGGTTGGGGATGCTGACATGCCCTTCATGACGGATACGCGAACATACGAAGGGACGGCCCAAGAAATTCTTTACTTGAAGCAGCGTTTTGCCGTTGATGGATTCATTACGTACCTCCAAGTGCATCATATGAGGCTTGTGTTTCATATCGGTGTCCTGCGACCTCAACTGGCTTTCCTCTTTTGAGAAAGATATGCGGAAGATGTAGCGGATGAGAATCATGGAAAGAATGATGCCGATTACGCCCAACGGGTAAGCACAGGCATAACCCAAAGCGATGGGGTCGCCCGTGTAGTTCAGCTGGTTCAAGGCTTCCTGCGCGGCACCAAGACCAGGGGTGTTGGTGACGGCACCGTACATGATGCCCACCATCATCGGCAGTCCCACTTGTCCGTTGGCGATGAAATAAATGGCCAGCATGACCACGATGTTGAGTACTACGATTAGCGTGGCCAGCAAGTTCAGCGTCATACCTCCTTTCTTAAAGGAAGAAAAGAAAGACGGACCTACTTGCAAGCCGATACAAAACACAAACAAAATCAAGCCGAAATCACGTAAGAAATGCAAGATGTGAGACTCGGCCGTAAAGCCAAAGTGACCCATCAGAATGCCGGCGAACAACACAAACGTCACACCCAACGACACCCCGAAAAACTTGATTTTACCCAATAACACTCCCACTGAGATTACGAAAGCATACAAGCTGACAATGTGCGCCACCGATGCCGGATCCCATAATAAACTCTCAAACCAATTCATATCATAAATTTTTCAGTCAACTATTTTTAAAACTGTGCAAAGGTAGTCAATACTGAGCATGTGACAAAACGTTTATCCTAAATTTTATGGTTTATCTGACAATGCGTAGGTGATAAAGAGAAATTTAGGCGTGCGTTTTCCTTGGCAAGTTTTCCTTGGGGATGCGATTTTTCCGGAAAAAGATTTAGCTTTCGATGGATTTCACTATATTTGCAAGTCTATTAGACATTGGTAAAGATAATATTCATCTTTAATTTGATAAACTATGGCAGATATTAAAGAAAAACTCTTCTCTGACTTCCCGCCCGTGAGCACCGACTCGTGGATGGAGAAAGTGACGGCAGACTTGAAAGGAGCCGACTTCGAGAAGAAACTCGTTTGGAGAACAAACGAAGGATTTAAGGTGAAACCGTTCTACCGCAAGGAGGATTTGGAAGGGCTGAAAACTACGGAGGCTTTGCCCGGAGAATTCCCCTACTTGCGTGGTAATCGGAAAGACAACAACGAGTGGCTGGTGCGGCAAGATATCCATGTGGACGATGTCCGCGAGGCCAATGCCAAGGCGTTGGACATATTGAACAAGGGTATCGACTCTTTAGGCTTCCGCATCCGTGGCAAGGAAGTGAGTGCCGAATTGGTGGAGGCATTGCTGGAAGGCATCTGCGCCGATTGTGTAGAGTTGAACTTCAGTACGTGTCAGGGACATGTCGTAGAGCTTGCCCAAATTTTGACCGCCTATTTCCAAAAGAAAGGCTACGACTTGTCCAAACTTAAAGGTTCCATCAACTATGACTATCTGAACATGATGCTCGTCAAGGGCAAGGAGAAAGGCGACTTGGTGGAGACTGCCAAGGCGTTGATAGAAGCCACCGAGGCTCTGCCCGGGTATAAAGTCATCTGCGTAAACGCGCTGAGCCTGAACAATGCGGGCGCTTATATCTACCAAGAATTAGGCTATGCCTTGGCTTGGGGCAACGAATACCTCAACCAGCTGGCCGAGGCCGGCGTGCCTGCCGCTAAAGTGGCCAAGAAAATGAAATTCAACTTCGGTGTCGGCTCCAATTATTTTATGGAGATTGCCAAATTCCGTGCCGCACGTATGTTGTGGGCGGACATCGTGGCTCAATATCTGAAAGAAGACGATTGCAAATGCGCGGCTCAGATGCACGTGCATGCCGAGACTTCCACGTTCAACCTCACCGTGTTCGACGCCTACGTCAACTTGCTTCGTACGCAGACCGAAGCCATGAGTGCCGCTTTGGGAGGCGTTGACTCTATGACGGTGACTCCGTTCGACAAGGCTTACGAGACGCCCGACGATTTCTCCGAGCGTCTGGCTCGCAACCAGCAATTGCTGCTCAAGGAAGAATCTCACTTCGACAAGGTGGTAGACCCTGCTGCCGGTTCTTATTATATAGAAAACCTGACCGCATCCATCGCCAAGCAGGCTTGGGACTTGTTCTTGGCTGTGGAGGACGAAGGCGGATTCTATGCTTCCGTCAAGGCGGGCAAGGTGCAGGAAACCGTCAATGCCAGCAACAAGGCACGCCATGAAGCCGTGGCACGTCGCAAGGAAATCCTGTTGGGCACCAACCAATATCCTAACTTCACCGAACTGGCTGGAGACAAACGTCCGTTGGAAGCTACCTGTTGCTGTGGCGGAGGCCATCATCACGAGGGACATACCTGCGAGAAAACAATCCCTACATTGGTGTCAGACCGTGCCGCAAGCGAGTTCGAGGCTTTGCGCCTGCAAACCGAGACGAGCGGCAAGCGTCCCAAGGCGTTTATGCTGACCATCGGCAACCTGGCCATGCGTCAGGCACGCGCTCAGTTCTCCTGCAACTTCCTGGCTTGTGCCGGATACGAAGTCATCGACAACTTGGGCTTCGCTACGGTAGAAGAGGGCGTTGAAGCTGCCATAGCTGCCAAGGCGGACATCGTAGTGCTCTGCTCGAGCGATGACGAATATGCCCAGTATGCCATCCCCGCCTACCAGGCTTTGAACGGACGTGCCATGTTTATCGTGGCCGGTGCTCCCGCCTGCATGGACGAGCTGAAGGCCGCCGGCATCGAGAACTTCATCCATGTGCGTGTCAATGTGCTGGAGACCTTGAAAGAGTATAACGCTAAATTATTGAAGTAAGATGAGAAAAGATTTCAAAAACATAGATATATATGCTGACTTCAAGCCCGTCAACGGGGCAGAGTGGCAAAAGGCTAACGGCATCCAGCCCAACTGGAAGACGCCCGAGCACATCGAAGTGAAGCCTGTTTATACCAAAGAGGACCTGGAAGGTATGGAGCATCTGGAGTATGCTGCCGGTGTGCCTCCCTACCTGCGTGGCCCGTACTCCACTATGTACGTGATGCGTCCTTGGACCATCCGCCAATACGCCGGATTCTCCACCGCCGAAGAATCGAACGCGTTCTATCGCCGTAATCTGGCCAGCGGTCAGAAAGGACTTTCCGTCGCTTTCGACCTTCCCACCCATCGCGGTTATGACCCCGACAATGAGCGTGTGGTAGGTGATGTGGGCAAAGCCGGTGTGTCCATCTGTTCGTTGGAGAATATGAAAGTGCTCTTCGACGGCATTCCTTTGAACAAGATGTCCGTGTCTATGACTATGAACGGAGCTGTACTGCCCGTTATGGCCTTCTATATCAACGCCGGATTGGAGCAAGGCGCCAAGTTGGAAGAAATGGCCGGAACCATCCAAAACGACATCTTGAAGGAATTTATGGTGCGCAACACCTATATTTATCCGCCCGCATTCTCCATGAAGATTATCTCTGACATCTTTGAATATACGTCTCAGAAGATGCCGAAGTTCAACTCCATTTCCATCTCCGGTTACCACATGCAGGAAGCCGGTGCTACGGCCGACATTGAGCTGGCATATACATTGGCCGACGGGTTGGAATACCTGCGTGCCGGTGTGAAAGCCGGATTGGACATCGATGCCTTTGCGCCCCGCTTGTCTTTCTTCTGGGCCATCGGCACCAATCACTTTATGGAAATAGCCAAGATGCGTGCGGCTCGTATGCTTTGGGCGAAGATTGTCAAGCAGTTCAACCCGAAGAATCCCAAGTCATTGGCTTTGCGTACGCACTCACAGACATCCGGCTGGTCACTGACCGAGCAAGACCCCTTCAACAACGTAGGACGTACTTGCATCGAGGCCATGGCCGCTGCATTGGGTCACACGCAATCCCTCCACACCAACGCATTGGACGAAGCAATTGCCCTCCCAACGGACTTCTCCGCACGTATCGCGCGTAACACGCAGATTTACATCCAGGAGGAAACCAGCATCTGCAAGAGCGTAGACCCGTGGGGTGGTTCTTACTACGTGGAGTCGCTCACCAACGAGATAGCCCACAAGGCATGGGAGCATATCCAAGAGATTGAGAAACTGGGCGGTATGGCCAAGGCTATTGAGACCGGCATCCCCAAGATGCGTATCGAGGAAGCCGCCGCACGTACCCAGGCTCGTATTGACAGCGGTGCGCAAACCATCGTGGGCGTCAACAAGTATCGTCTGGAGAAGGAAGCTCCCATTGACATTCTGGAGATTGACAACACCGCCGTACGTAACGAACAAGTGGAGAATTTGAAGCGTCTGCGTGAAGGACGTAACCAGGCTGAAGTAGATAAGGCGTTGGATGCCATCACCGAATGCGTGAAGACCGGTAAAGGCAATTTGCTGGAGTTGGCCGTAGAAGCTGCCCGTGTGCGTGCCACGTTGGGTGAAATCTCGGATGCGTGTGAGAAAGTAGTAGGACGTTATAAAGCAATCATTAGAACGATATCAGGCGTGTATTCATCAGAAAGTAAAAATGATCCGGACTTCGACAAGGCATGTCGACTGACCGAAGAGTTCGCAAAGAAAGAAGGTCGCCAGCCCCGTATTATGATAGCCAAGATGGGGCAGGACGGACACGACCGTGGTGCCAAGGTAGTAGCTACGGGCTATGCCGATTGTGGTTTCGACGTAGATATGGGCCCGCTCTTCCAGACTCCTGCCGAAGCTGCCCGCGAGGCGGTAGAGAACGACGTGCATGCGGTAGGCGTATCATCGCTGGCCGCCGGTCACAAGACCCTCATCCCGCAGCTTATTGAGGAGTTGAGGAAGTTGGGACGTGAGGACATCGTGGTGTTTGCCGGAGGTGTTATTCCTCCGCAGGACTATGACTTCCTCTATCAAGCAGGCGTGGCCGCCATCTTCGGTCCCGGTACCCCCGTGGCCAAGGCTGCTTGTCAGATACTGGATATTTTGATGCCTGAAGAATAAGCGTCAGGAACTATATTGAATAAGAACACAGAGGCACGGAGACACAGAGATTTTATTTTGTTGATTTACAAATATATTTTCTCAGTGTCTTTGTGTCTTTGTGTTTTATTCCCCATTATGATACACCCTCTTTTGTTACCATTCATCCTTCTTCATTCAAGCAGGGCAACGCCCCGCTAATTTTATGTCCCGTCCTTTCTCATTTAATGCACCTTCCCGTTCCTTTAAATGTGGCGGTGTTTCCCTTTAAATGTTCCTATGTTTTGCCTAGCATAATCCACTGTTTTAGGATGAACAAACCTATGATTTGAGACATGTAAACCTATGGCTGTCATTCTTAACGCTGTGTGATGCACGATGTTTCATCGCCTCCTGCTCCATTTCTCCGATGTAAGTTTCACGCCTTCACAGCGTCCTAACCATTTGATTCTAAGAAGAATGTTGTGAAGGGTGTATCTTTCACCGCATCTTTCACCGGTGAATTTGTGAAGGATGCTGGATATGTCCCAAAGAACTGCTCCTGTACGATTTATGCATATGTATGTACGATTTTACTACACAGTGAAACCATATGTGTGAAATTCAGTGTGAAAGAAAGATATCATTGGTTACTTGGGCTTTTCATATAGATTCTGTGTCATTAGTCATTGCAACAGTGTTTCATCAGCCATTGCAACAGTGTTTCATCAGTCATTGCAACAGTGTTTCATCAGTCATTGCAACAACAAGCGCTTTCGCTAAATGCCAGTAACAAACAGTGGCTGGGCGAAAAATTGCTGGAGGAAGCAAAAGAAGAAAGAGCAAAGCTGAGTTACGATGACTTTATCAACAGTATGTGTGGAGCGTGGAAAGACGACCCGAGAACA
Source organism: uncultured Bacteroides sp. (assembly GCA_944320735.1). GTDB lineage: Bacteria > Bacteroidota > Bacteroidia > Bacteroidales > Bacteroidaceae > Bacteroides. The sequence goes on from CALUIQ010000157.1 coordinate 6,828, forward strand.
ACGGAAGAAATGACTGCTGACATACGGCGTGCCCGCCAGTTTGATACTTCCCGTCATATAATTCCTTTGACCGATGAGTAAGAATAGATACCTGCTTGATAAAATATCTGCATCGCATTCTTGCGGGGTAATCGGGATATTGCAGACAAACTGATAAGCATCGGGGAAGGATATTGTTTCTTGTCTGTCATTACATTGTACGAACTTATGTTTGGGGCTTACTATTCAAA
>CALUIQ010000158.1 GCA_944320735.1 uncultured Bacteroides sp.
ACGAAGCGGGGTGAGCCGCGCATGATGTGCAGCAGGTAATGCTCCGTGCATCCGGGTGAATAATAGTTCCAAAACGCTTCGCGAACCACTTGCTCCGTCTCGCGGTAATCCGCAGGTTGTTCCAATCTGATTTGTATGTCCATATCCATATTCCCAAACGATTATGCGTTCTTTTTCCAATCCTCCCTGCCTAACCGGCTGACGTGCTCCGTGCGGACATCGTCGGTCAACGGGCAATAGAGGTTTTCGTTGGTCTTGAAATGCCTGAACCCGCACTTCTCCTGCGCCCGCCGCGATTGTTCGTTCCCGTCGAAATAGCCGCACCACAAGGCTCTCAGTCTCAGCTCCTCGAAGCTGTAGCGGATGATTTCGCGTATGGCTTCGGGTATCAGTCCTTGTCCCCAAAACGGGACGCCTATCCAGTAGGACACTTCCCCCTCGTCCTCACTGATGGGGAAATTGCTTTTCGCCCCACGTATCACGCCGATACACCCTATCGCCGTGTCTTCCCCCTTCAAGGTCACGGCAACCACGCCTTCCTGCGAAAAGACATTCCGGATGACCTCCCGGCTTTCCTCCACGCTCCGGTGTGCCGGCCATCCCGCTATCGGGCCTACTCGCTCGTCTTTCGCATACTGATACAAGCTCTCCGCGTCCGATTCCCTCCAAGGACGCAGCAACAATCGTTTGGTTGTCAATTCCATATATATATATTACCATTTATGAGATTATTACTTGGATGGATGTGCATTGCCTTGCGTTGCACTCGCCTTTTTTGATTTCGTACCAATTATGTGCCACGCCCTCCAGCTCGAATCGGTCGGCAAGGCGGAATCCTGCTTTCAGCAGCACGTTGTCCGAAGCCGTGTTGCCGCATTCGGTCAGGGCATAGACGGCATCCGTGCCGATGATGCGGAAAGCATAGTCCACCCAGGCACGAGCGGCTTCCGTGGCGTAGCCCTTGCCCCAAAACTCCTTTATGAATCTGTAGCCGAGGTCGTAATAATGGGTGTGTCCGTTCATCGGTTCGGTGAGCCACTTCAAGCCTGCCCAACCGATGAAAGTGCCCGTATGTTTGTGGAGGACTGCCCAACGCCCGATGCCGTTGTCCGCATATTGCCGGCGGATAAAACGGATGACTTCGTCTGCCTGCCCGATGTCCGTCAAGGGTTCACCGCCGAGATAGCAATGCACCTCGGGGTCGGAGTCGAGGCGGAACATCGCTTCCCTGTCCGAAGGCAGGATTCCCCGTAGGATTAACCGTTCTGTTTCGATGAATGTGTTCATTGCAAATCGTTTCTTGGATATGTGTTTGCGAAGATAGGGGAAATCGGGGAATGGGACAAGGCTTTCAGGAGATTTACCTACTTTGGTAGGGCCAATAAATACGAAAAGAAGATGTGCCGCAATGTAAAAGAACGACCTTACATTACGACACATCCTCTTCGTGACAGGTGTTTTACGACCATTTCTTCCGATAGGAGCGATGTCCGTAGCAAACTACCACGACAAAGCAGATGAAGGGCAGGACAAACGACAGGTTGACAGCCGGCATGCCCCATAACACGTGTTGGTCGATGATGGATGCCTGTAGCGGAGGCAAGATGGAACCACCCAAGATGGCCATAATCAAGCCTGCTGCACCGAACTTCGCGTCTTCTCCCAAACCTTTCAAGGCTATGCCATAGATGGTGGGGAACATCAAGGACATGCAAGCCGACACACCGACAATGCAATACATTCCCCAAATGTTTTGGAAGAACATCACGCCGATGGTGAACAATGCCGCACCAATGCCCAACGAGCGCAACAGCAATCCGGAATTGAAGAAGCGCAACAGGAAGGTACAAACAAAACGGCTCACGCAGAACACGGCCATTGCGGCAATGTTGAACTTTTGCGAACGCACTTCAGCCGCTTGTTCCTCCATACCCATGTCCATAAACAGACGGGTACCGTACTGGATGATAAACGTCCAACACATGATTTGGGCACCTACATAGAAGAACTGCACCAATACGCCTTCGCGGTAGCGTTGCACGCCTATCAGTCGTTTCAGGGTCGGGACGAAGTCTATCTTCCCCGAATTGTCGCCATTCTTGGGCATCTTCGTCAGCCGTATCAATATCAGCATGCAGAGAATGACAATGCCGATTATCAGATAAGGCGCAATCAGTGTGGCCAAGTCGGAATCGCGCACGGCTTCAAACTCTGCATCGGAAAGCTTGGCGCGTTCCGTCGTGTCCAGCGGGTTTAGCCTGCGCTGAATGAACTCCATAGCTATGTACATCCCCGACAAGGCACCAATGGGATTGAACGCCTGTGCAAGGTTGAGGCGGCGTGTGGCCGTCTCTTCCGGTCCCATAGAAAGGATGTAGGGGTTGCAGCTGGTCTCCAAAAAAGACAATCCGCAAGTAAGGATGAAGTAGGCGATGAGGAATGGATAATAGTCTCCGGTCATTTTGGCCGGGAAAAAGAGAAATGCTCCAAGGGCATACAGGCCCAGCCCCAGCATGACGCCTGCCTTATAAGAATATTTCCGGATGAACATGGCAGCCGGAAAGGCCATGGCAAAATAACCTCCATAGAAGGCGACTTGCACCAACGTACCTTCCGTCACGCTCATGCGGAATATTTTGGAAAAGGCTTTCACCAAGGGCGTCGTGATGTCGTTGGCAAAGCCCCATAGTGCAAAACAACTTGTGATGAGCGCAAAAGGTAGGATGGCACTCCATGAACCATCTCCGATAACGGGTATCTTTTTAGTGCTTTTCATCGTTCTTTTCTTATTTATAGTTGAAACATTTCTTCTTTATTTATACTGATTCCGCACGCTTCGGCTTGCACCAACAGATTGCCCAGTGCCGTCGCTTCTACCGGTCCGGGATATACAGGTATGCCTAACGCTTCTTCCGTAAGCCGGTTGAGTAAGCGGTTGCGGCTGCCACCGCCGATGATATGCAGGCATTCCACCGGCTCAGGAAGCAGTTTGTTCAGTTCTTGCAATCCCTTTTGATAACGTGTGGCCAGCGACTGCAACACACAACGTACATATTCTCCTTGAGTGGCCGGGGCTTTCGTCCCCCGTGTCTGGCAATAAGCGGTTATGGCCGCTTCCATATCGGTCGGGTGGAGGAAATCAGGCGCGTCCACTTCTATGGTCGAAGTATCCGTTACCTTTTCGGCTTCTGTTATCAGATAGTCATAATCGGCACGCCATCCTCTGCTTGTCCATTGGCGGATGAGGGACTGTAGAATCCACAACCCGGTTATGTTCTGCAAGAAACAAATTTTTCCTCCTACTCCTCCTTCGTTGGTAAAGCCTCCGGTACGGGCAGCTTCCGTCAGAATCGGTTCGTCTCTTAACACGCCCAACAAAGACCATGTGCCGGAACTCAGGAAGGCGCTGACCTTTTCTTTCCCTTGCCGGAAAGGAATGGCGTCTACAGCGCTGGCGGTGTCGTGTGCTCCCACGGCAACTATCTTGACAGAGGCAGGCAAGCCTGTTTCGGCGGCTATCTCCGGAAGCAACGTGCCGCGTATCTCGCCCGGCATGAACATTTTGTCTTTAAACAAATGGACGGGCAAGCCTAAGTTTTGAATCAAAGACAAATCCCAAGTGCGTTGTTTGGCATCCAACAGTCCGGAGGTGGAAGCGATGGTATATTCATTTCCGCAGACTCCGGTCAGGTAGTAGGCAAACAAGTCGGGCATGAACAACAGATGATGGGCTTCACCCAACCAGGCCGCATTTTCTTTGTTCAGGCCGTATAGTTGGAACAAGGTATTGATAGCCATCACTTGAATACCCGCTTTCGCATAAAGCTCCGATTCGTTGATACGTTGGAACACTTCCTGCGGAAGATGCTCGGTGTAAGCGTCGCGGTAACAAATGGGATTTCCCATCAGGTTCCCGGCGCAATCTACCAAGCCGAAATCTACTCCCCACGTATCGATGCCAATGCTTTCTACATCCGCATACTTTGCCGCAGCCCGGCGCAAGCCCTCTTTCATATCTTCAAAAAGAGCGGGAAAATCCCAATACAGGTGATGTCCTATTTGCACTTGGCGGTTGGAAAAACGATGCAATTCGTCCAATTCCAACCGGCCATTGTGCAAGGTTCCGGCTATCACACGGCCGCTTCCGGCTCCAAAGTCAACAGCCAAAAACGTACTCATGATTTTTTGCCTAAAACGTATGATTCCAAATCATTAATCTCTGCTTCCGTCAATACTTCATAATGCCCTCCGGTCAATACGATGATGCGGCAAGCCATCTCGAAGAACATAGCCCGTTCAAAAGCTTCGTCAAAGTCTTTTCCGCACACTACTTGCCCATGTTTGCGCAACAGGCAGGAGTTGTGGTCTTTCAACGCATTTTTGACATGCTCGGCCAGTTCAACAGAACCCGGACGGAAATAGGGGACAACCGGAATCTCCGAACCTACATGGCAAGGAATCTCCGCCGTTACATTGTAGTTTTTCGGCAATTCGGCCATGCAGGCAACAGCCGTCGCATAAGGTGACTGGAAGTGCAGCACGACATTGACGTCCGGCCGTTCGCGCAAGATGCCCAGATGGAAACCGCTCTCCATAGATGGTTTTACGCCGTTCAATGATTCTCCGGTAGCTATGCGGCATATCGCCACCTTCTCTTTTGGCAGAGAGGGCACCCAAGAACCCGTACCCGAAATGAGCGCTTCTTCTCCGATGCGCCACGAAATATTTCCGCTACTGCAGATGGTCAGAT
>CALUIQ010000159.1 GCA_944320735.1 uncultured Bacteroides sp.
CTAATTTTGGGTGGGACGGGCGCCATGGGCGTTCATCTCGTGGATTTGCTTTCTCGGGATCCGGATAAACGGATTACGGTCACCAGCCGTAGCTACAGAGAAGGTAAAAATAATGTCTCCTACATACAAGGCAATGGCCATGACATGACTTTCTTGGTTACATTGTTGAAAGAAAAGTATGACGTGATTATAGACTTCATGAACTATCATACGGAAGAGTTCCGTGAGCGCTATCGGTTATTGCTGAATGCATGTGGGCAATATATCTATTTGAGTTCTTCGCGCGTGTATGCAGATTCCGATGTGCCTATCACAGAAGATTCACCCAGGTTACTGGATATCACGACAGATGTCGACTATCTTAATACAGATGAATACGCCTTAGCCAAAGCCCGTCAAGAAAACCTGTTATGGGAGTCAGGCAATAAGAATTGGACTATCATCCGTCCTTATATTACTTATAGTGAGAAGCGTCTTCAGCTGGGAGTTCTAGAAAAGGAATCTTGGCTTTACCGTGCTTTACAGAAGCGTACTATTATCTTTTCCAAAGATATAGCCATACATACGACTACTCTGACTTATGGCCAGGATGTGGCGCGTGCCATGGCAGTCCTCATCGGTAAGGAGGAAACAAAAGGAGAGGCTTTCCATATTACCTCACAAGAAACTCTCAGGTGGTCGGAAGTACTGGAAATCTATCTAAACGTGCTGGAACGGAAGTTGGGTAAGCGTCCCGATGTGTTACAGACGGAAGAATCTTTAAATCTACAGTATGCCTGGGGTAGATATCAGGTAAAATATGACCGTTTATTTAACCGGACATTCTGCAACAACAAGATAAGTCGCTTTATAGACACTACCCGTTTCGTGAAACCTCAGGAAGGATTACGTGCCTGTCTGGAGAAATTCATAGAAAAACCTTTGTTCCATGCCATAAACTATGGAACGGAGGCTAAAGCAGATCGCCTGTCACAAGAACATATGCCTTTGTGCGAAATCGACACTTTGAAACATGGAGTGAAATATATGTTATACCGATACATCCTTTAAAGTAAATAATCTTATGGAAAAGAAATACTATACAGCCGAACGCAGCCTTCAAATTCTCATCAGTTTGCTGAAATCACATAACATAAAAAAATGCGTACTGTCGCCAGGTGCTACAAATATTACGTTTGTAGCCAGTTTGCAACAGGATTCTTGGTTTGAGTGCTATTCATCGGTGGACGAGCGTAGTGCAGCTTATATCGCCTGTGGTCTCGCCGCAGAGAGTGGAGAACCTGTCGTATTGAGTTGTACGGGAGCGACCGCTTCACGCAACTATTTGCCGGGATTGACCGAGGCGTATTACCGCAAACTGCCGGTATTGGCTGTTACCAGTACTCAAATTGTCAATCGTATAGGACATCATATAGCCCAAGTTATCGACCGCCGTTCTATCCAGAATGATGTAGCTTTGTTAAGTGAATACATACCTGTTACAGATAACGATACGGAAGAATGGAGCAACACTGTGAAGATCAACCGAGCTTTGTTGGAACTTCGCCATCGTGGCGGCGGTCCTGTGCATCTCAATGTGGAGACCACCTACAGCCGCGATTTCTCGGTGAAGGAACTGCCCCAGGCACGGGTGATTCGAAGAGTGATGCCACAGGATACCTACCCTGAAATCCCACAAGGGCGTGTGGCCGTCATGATTGGTTCACACAAGAAGTTCACCGATGCAGAGACGCAGGTCCTCGATGCTTTTTGTGCCACGCATGATGCTGTGGTGTTCGTGGACCATACCAGCGGTTATAAAGGCAAATACCGAGTGCCTATATCCATCCTTGCCTCGCAAGAAAAGGACTACTGCAACTTGGCGGATATGAATTTGTTGATACATATCGGTGAAGTATCCGGCGGCTATATCGGTGTACATCCTCGTGCCGTGTGGCGTGTCAATCCGGATGGTGAGTTGCGAGACACCTATCATAAACTGTCCTATGTGTTCGAAATGGAAGAACTGGCATTCTTTACGCATTATGCCGATGAGAATGTTTCTGCCCGTCACGACTACCTGGATACCTGCTGGAAAGCCTTGCAGGAAACATGGGCAAAGGTTCCTGCCGATGCCCTGCCCTTTTCCAATGTGTGGATAGCCCACGAAACAGCAAACCGCATCCCTGCGGGTAGCGTGCTTTTCCTCGGCATCCTCAACACCCTGCGTACGTGGAACTACTTCGACATTCCTAATACGGTATATGGTTATGCTAATACCGGTGGTTTCGGTATCGACGGTTATATCTCATCCATGATAGGTGCTTCACTGGTCCATCCGGACAAACTCTACTTCTGTGTGGCCGGTGACCTGGCTTTCTTCTATGATATGAATGTGCTGGGCAATCGCCATGTGGGACGTAATGTCCGCATTCTATTGGTCAACAACGGCAAGGGGACAGAATTCCGCAACTATATGCATCCGGGAGCTGCGTTTGGTGAAGAGGCTGATAAATTCATTGCAGCGGCCGGTCATTATGGCAATAAGTCTCATCTGTTGGTACGCCATTATGCAGAGGATTTGGGTTATGAATACTTGTTTGCCGATACTAAGGAAGAATACTTGCAGAATCTTGAACGTTTTCTTACCCCCGAAATAACCAACTCTCCCATACTGTTTGAGGTGTTTACAAATAATGAAGATGAGAGCGAGGCGATACGGGTGATGCGCAATTTGAATGTATCGACCAAAGGGATGTTGAAAAATGTATTGAAAAATACTTTAGGAGAAAAGGGAAAGTCTTTGGTTAAAGAAATTATAAGAAAGTAATTTTTTATTTCTATGAAAGTAGGTATAGTTACTCATCCGCTATTAACCAATTACGGTGGAATCCTTCAAAATTTTGCTTTGCAACAGGTTCTGAGGAAGCTAGGCTATGACCCGATAACAATAGATCTCGTACCAGATTATTCAATATATAAATATATGTGCTCGTTGTGTAAAACGCTGCTATTGTATTTCATTCCTTGGAAAAGGAGATCATTTGTGTCTTACCGTTCTAAGACAAGGAGAAATGCTGCTATAGAATCTTTCTGTCAGAAGCATATCGCGTTGACAGAACGTGTGCGGCGTTATCGTCCTGATGTAGTAATTCATTATGGTTTTCAGGCGGTGATAGTAGGAAGTGATCAAGTATGGCGGGCCAGGTATAACCGTTATCCGGGTTATATGGAAGATATGTTCTTGAATTTCGTAGAAAACCCGAGAGTGAAGAAGATGGCTTATGCCGCTTCTTTCGGTATAGATGAGTGGGATTATACAAAAGAAACCACGGAGCGTTGTCGAAAACTAGTTCAGCAGTTTGTTGGTATATCGGTACGTGAACGTTCCGGCGTAGCCTTGTGTGACAAGTTCTTGCATGTAAAGGCTATACAAGTGCTTGATCCTACACTGCTATTGAAACGGGAAGACTATGAACAACTCTGTGCAATTGTGCCTAAGGATACTTTCCGATTTATGGCCGTCTATCTACTTGACCTGTCATTGCCCAAGCGAAAAATGGTTGAACATTTTGCCCATAAGAGAGGACTGTCTGTGAAATGTTTTAGTGCCCACGACAATATGAAGCTTACTGTAGAGGAATGGTTAGCAATGTTCCGTGATGCGGAGTTCGTGGTAACAGACTCTTTTCATGGAACGGTGTTCTCTATCATATTTAACAAACCTTTCTTGTCTATAGGCAATCCAAGCCGCGGTATGGCACGTTTCCATTCTTTGCTGGAAATGTTCGGGCTGAAGGAAAGATTGTGCGAAGCAGGGCAGGAACTTTTCGAAAAGGATAAAGAGATAGACTGGAAGAAAGTGAACAGGAAGCGAAAAGAATGGCAAGAATGGTCTTTAGAATTTTTGCGAAGGTTGAAATGAATACTTTTTCTATAAGGACTTGTCCTATTATTTTTTTCTTCTTTACAGCACCTGTAAGTGTTTGTACGATAGTTTTGCCTAATGTAGAAATAGTAACACTGTTATCAAGTTTGTTGTTGATGCTTTTTTTTAGTAAAAGTATTATAAAGATAGACAACTATTCTAAGCATGTTTTATTACTATTCTTTTTCCCGATTCTAATTTCTACTTTGTTTGCTTGTTTCCAGATTGTTCTTAAAAACGATTTATATTATTATGAATATTTCCAATACGATCTTCCTGGTAGGATTTTCCATGTACTTTCTTATTTATTGATATTTACTTATGTACATGCTTATTTAAAAGTGGATAGTGGTATTAGAATCAATATTTTAAAAACTTATACATGGGGCATAGTATTAATATTGGGCTTGTTTGGCTTTTGGCAGTTACTGGGTAATTTTGGCATATGGTGTCCAGATGTAGAGACGCGAGATAGTCTGTATTTTGCCCGGAATTTAGGAATTAGCCGTATAACATCTATAGCAAGCGAACCAAGTTATTTGGTTCCTTTCTTATTGGATGGTATATTGATATCGGTTTTCCTTAGAAAAAAAGTGATTTCGATATTTTTGGCGATCGTTCTGCTATTTTCCCTTTCTTTTGGGGCTTATATGGAAATTATTATTTTGACTTTTTCATATTTTATATTGTCTACAACAAGACAACGAACAATATTTTTTACTATCATCGGAATTGTCATTTTAATTGTTATATTGATGTTTCCGGAGTTTATAAGTTTAGCGATTGAGATAATAAATTCTAGGCAGGAACTACAATCTGGATTTGATGTGCGAGATACTTCAAGAACAGCCATGATTGCTTATCCTATAATGGTATTGTTTCATAGTGATATATTGACGATATTCTTCGGAAATGGCCCATCCAGCTTTAAGTTTCTAAATGCATCAGATGACGATGCGATTTTTTCGACTTCTAATAATATTTATGTTGACTTATTGTATGAAGGAGGCATTGTTTCCTTTTTGTGTTTGATATTGCTTGCCGTGTATTTTTGGAGATTGATATCAAGTTTGAAAGTAACAAATTCTTTGGATAAACTTTTAGTTAAGCTTTTCTTGATTCATATAGCTCTATCTTCATTTTATCGTGCAGATTATGCTAGTGAGAGGTTTACGATCTTATTGCTTATTGTGTATATTTTTTATCTGATATTGAGACAAAACTATGCTATAGCACATCAAAATAGAAATTATAAAAAAGATGATTGATATTAGTATTATAATTCCTACTTACAAGCCTCAGTTTTATTTGTTTAAATGTTTGGACTCTCTGCGTAACCAAACTCTTTCGCCTGATAAGTTTGAAATCTTACTTGTTTTAAATGGCTGTTATGAACCATATCTGTCTGAAATAAATGCTTATATATTGAAATATTCCGTGAACAATATACATTTATTTCAAACAGACGAGCCCGGTGTATCAAATGCCAGAAACCTGGCTTTGGACAGAGCGGTAGGTAGATATATAACTTTTATAGATGATGATGATATAGTGTCTAGTAACTATTTACTGAGCTTGTTAGAAAAAGCAGACGAGAAAGCGTTGGTTGTTTCAGATGAAAGAATTTTCGTGGAAAATATCTTCCAATGTTCAATGGGTTATATTTCTAGAGCATTTCGAAAATTCAAGTTCCATGATAAGAATAACATTTACTTTAAAAGAAGTTTCCTTTCCAGTTCTTGTTGCAAAATCATCCCCAAAATCCTAATAGGTGCATCCCGTTTTAATACTGCCTTTAAGGTAGGCGAAGATTCTTTATTCATGTTTTCCATTTCGAAAGATGTAAAAGAAATCAGATTGGCAGATGATGCTATATACTATAGGCGTTGCAGAACTGGCTCGGCATCACGGGTCAAAAAAACGAAGGTTGTCAAAATTAAAACCTGCCTGATGCAGATAAAAGAGTATAGTTGTATCTATATGAAGAGTCCTTTCCGGTACAACTTTTTCTTGTTTTTGTCGCGGATTATTGCTTCGGCAATTCATGTGATAAGATAGCCTGTAATAGTAAATTCCAATTTTTTGAGTTTAAGTATATGAAAGCATGTTTCATGGGCCTTGGCTACATCGGCCTACCCACAGCCATCATCGCCGCCAAGCACGGCGTTCAAATCGTAGGTGTTGACATCAACCCTCAAGTAGTTGAAATGACCAATCACGGACAACTCCATATCATTGAACCGGGTATGCAGGAACTCCTTCAGGA
>CALUIQ010000160.1 GCA_944320735.1 uncultured Bacteroides sp.
CAACTGATTGCGGCTATCTGGAGCAATGCCTTGCGGCAACTCATGTCCCAACAAACCTGCCAAAGAAGCGTACACATCTATCATGGAAAACAAAGCGTCTTGTTTGCCCGGCTTGATACGCGCAGGCCAGCGCACCAAGAAAGGAGTACGGGTACCAGCTTCATAAGCACTGTATTTTCCACCTCGATAGTCCAACATTGGCTTATGGCCGTTCAGCAACTCACGAGCCTGATCCTGATAACCATCATCAATAACCGGACCGTTGTCGCTACAAAATACAAAAATCGTATTGTCGGCAATGCCTAAGCTATCCAATGTATGCATAATCTCGCCTACCGTCCAATCCAACTGAAGGATAACGTCGCCACGCGGCCCCATCCCGCTCTTGCCTGCAAAGCGCGGATGCGGTACACGGGGTACATGTACGTCCTGCGTACCCATATACAAGAAGAAAGGTTCGTCTTTGTGCTCCGCAATAAAGGCTTTGGCCTTGCCGGTTATCACATCGGCGATGTCCTCATCCACCCACAAAGCCGATTTGCCGCCCGTCATCCAACCTATGCGGGGAATGCCGTTGATTATCGTATTGTTATGGCCTTGGCTCGGTTTCATCTTCACCAATTCAGGATTTTCCTCACCTGTTGGCCAATCTCCCACTTTATGTTCATAGCTCACCGTAATAGGGTCGTTCGGGTCAAGCCCTACAACCTTTCCGTTTTCCACAAACACACACGGGACACGGTCTACCGTGGCAGGAATGACAAACTCATAATCGAATCCGATATCTTGCGCATTGGGATGAATTTCCTTATTGAAATCCGTTCCTCCCTTAGGCCCCAGTCCCAAATGCCACTTGCCTACCACTCCGGTCGCATAGCCTTCCGCCTTGAACATATCCGCCAAGGTAACGCAAGCCGTGTCTATAATCAATTCCGAATTGCCGGGAGCAATTCCCGTGTTCTCCTGCCTCCAGGGATACATACCGGTCAGGAGGCCAAAACGGGACGGTGTGCTGGTAGACGACGTGGCATAAGCATTGGAGAATTGCAAGCCTTGTGCCGCCAGGCTATCCAAATTAGGGGTACTGATACGCGTGGCACCATAACAACTCAAATCACCGATTCCTAAGTCATCGGCAATCAAATAAATCACATTCGGCTTTTCCGTCTGTTCCGAAACATTCTCTTGTTTGGCCGATTGGGCGCATCCTACCATAAAAGGCAACACGGAACCAGACAACAGGCAAGGTGTTAAATATCTGATCATCATTTCAAAATTAGATTTTAAGTTAGACTTTTTCCTATCAAAAGCCAAAATTAGTTTTTTATTTTGAGACTACAAACGAAAATAGGAATAAAAAGTGTACTTCTTGAACAAATGGAGCATAAATGGGAATTTAACTGTGTGTTTTATTTTTCAGCCGCAGATGACGCGGATGACACGGATTTTTAAAGGGGCTTCGCCCAAATCCTTGTCATAGGCAGAGAAAAAATATAAAATCTGCGTCATCCGCGTCATCTGCGGCTGAAAAATCAGACAACACTCAGCCCGATAAATTATCATTTACTCTTCTTTCCCCTTACGATAAGCCAGCGGATTGACGTGATAGACATCCCTGAAACATTTGCTGAAATAACGGGGAGAAGCAAATCCTACACGATCCGAAACCTCGGTAACGTTGAGTTCAGGATGGTTGCGCAACAACCAAGCCCCCTTCTTCAGACGGACATTCAAGATAAACTCGTTAGGGGTCTGCCCGGTTATAGCCTTCAGCTTGGCAAACAGATTGGTACGAGCCATTGCCATCTCACGCGCAAACAAATTGACGTTGAAGTTTTCATCATCCAAATGTTCCTCTATCACTTCTATGGCACGGTCTAATATTTTTTTGTCAATCGGATTGGTAGCAAGCATCTGCGGCGTCGAAAGCGGTTGCTTGCAGAATTTCTCTTGCAACAACAGGCGGGAGTTGACCAGGTTGTTGCAACGCGATATCAACAAATTGGTATTAAACGGCTTGGTAATATAATCGTCTGCCCCGATGCGCAAGCCTTCAATATTCAACTCAATATTAGTACGAGCCGTCAGCAGAACAACCGGAATGTGACACGTGTTGTAGTCATTCTTGATGCGCTTGCACAATTCAGTGCCCGACATCTTAGGCATTACGATGTCGCTCAACACGATTTGAGGCATCTCGTTGCATACCAAATTCCAGCCTTCCTCGCCATCGGTTGCGGTCAGCACATGGTAGAAAGGTTCGAAAAGGCACTTCAACGTCTCAAGCAACGACGGATTGTCTTCTACAATGAGAATCTTAACATCCGGCAAGCGTTTGTTGGGTGCGTTCTCTTCCAATTCTTCCTTAGCCGATTGGTCTGCTCCGGCTTTGGGAAGTTCTATTTGCTCCTGCGTATGGTCCACATCCTGACAAATCTGCTCCGGCTCGAATTGTTCTTTGCCCAAATGCAACGTCACAATGAAACAAGCCCCCTTGCCCGGCTCGCTCTCCGCCCGAATGGTTCCCTTATGCAATTCCACGATGCCTTTGGTCAACGCCAGTCCAATGCCGGTGCCGGTACTGTCGGCATACGAGGCTTCCGGTTGTTCCACTTGGTAGAAGCGGTCGAATATCTTGGACAAGTCATCGGCAGGGATGCCCTCACCGCTGTCGGACACACGAATAATGACCTCATCGCCCTCCGTATGGACGCCCAACGTAATCGCACCTTCGGCAGGAGTATGCTTAAAGGCATTGGAAAGCAGATTGTTCACCACCTTCTGCATTTGTTTCTCGTCATACCACACTTCTATATCATCCGTCTCCTTTTCAAACTTAAAATCTATCTGCTTGCTATGAGCCAATTCCAAAAACAACAGATAGTTTTCATAAAGGAAATTCACCAGGTTGTGCTGACTCACCTTTATCTTCATGTGTCCTTGCTCCTGTTTCCGGAAATCGAGCAATTCGTTTATCAGTTCCCGCAACTGGATGCAACTTTTGTATACGTCCAACACCTTATTATATATGGTAGGCGTGAAACTCTGTACTTGCAGCAACGATTCCACATGCGCCACAATAAGCGTAAGAGGTGTACGGAATTCATGGGATATGTTCGTAAAGAAGCGCAGCTTGGACTGGTTGAGCGCCTCCACATCCCGAATGTGCTTCTGCTCATACTTCAGAGACTCACGAAGCTTAATCCTTGTCTGATAAGTACGTATCAGATAGCCCAACAACGCGCCTATCACCACTATATAAATGGCATACGCCCACGGGGTCTTGTAAAAAGGAGGAAGGACATGAATCGTCAGCATGACCGGTTCCACGACTGGGCCGTCCGCTTCCTCATAAGCCGGTTTCAGGACAAGCCGATAAGTACCGGCACTCAAATTGGTATAAGTCACCGCATAATGATCACGCACAGCCGTCCATTGGTCCGAGAAGCCTTCCAACCGGTAAACGATGTTCGGCTTGTTGGCCGCCACGTAATTGGAAGTGGAGAACTCGACGGTAAACATAGAATAGGTTGCGGGTATGGAAATCTCGGAAGCATACTCCAATGATTCCTGCAAAATGCCTGTATCATCCCCCACCTGTACCTCCGTATCGTTTACAATCAAGCGCGACAGATTAATCTGGTAAGGCTTCGGTGTAAAGGTCAGTTCGGTTTCGTAGAACGATACCATTCCATGCGTGCTGGCCAAGAACACTTCCCCGTCACGAGTGACACACAATCCATTCTCATTGATTCCGGTCAGCGGGAAACCGTTCTTCGTGCTGTAATTGCAGAATTGTCCCGAAGCGGGGTCGAAGAGAGAAAAACCACCGTTGGTAATCAGAAGCAACTTGCCACTTACCAAAGACTCCCGTACCGCATACACACAATCATCAATCAGCCCATTTCTGTCGTGGTCGTAATTCTGGAAGTCACCCGTAGCCGGACGAAATAAATCCAAGCCACTACCCGAAGTGGAAAACCACAAACGCCCCTGACTGTCCAAGGCGATGTTATTCACGTTGTTGTTACTTAAAGAGTGCGCGTTGGCCGGGTCATGGCGAAAGTTTGTCAGCCGCTTGTCCTCGAATTGGTAACTGAACACGCCTTCGCCCGTGGCGGCAA
>CALUIQ010000161.1 GCA_944320735.1 uncultured Bacteroides sp.
CACAGATGACACAGATAAGACAGATTTACACAGATTTTAAAGGGCTTCGCCCACAGAAAAAATAAAATTCTGTGGTCATCTCGTCTAATCTGTGTCATCTGTGGTCCATTGTAAACACACAGTTAAAATCCCATTCACCTTTTGCACTCCTCAATGATGCGCCTCATCTCCTCCACAGGATTCTCCGCCCGCAGGATACTTCCGCTCAGGGCGATGCCATTCAGGCCAGTAGCTTTTAAGTCGGGAATGTCCTCCATCGTGACACCTCCTATGCCTACAATAGGCAAATTGATGCCCTCCTCGCACATCTGTTCAACAATGCGCCGATAACCTTCCAGCCCCAAGATGGGTGCCAAGTTTTTCTTCGTGGTAGTATAACGAAAAGGACCGCAACCTATGTAGTCTGCCCCAGCCTGATGCAAGCGCACTACGTCCTCAAACGTATTGGCTGTGCCACCAATGATAAATTCCTCGCCCAAATAAGCACGCGCCTCATCCACGGGCATATCCAACTTACCCAAATGCACCCCGTCTACGTGCAGACGTTTGACCAACTCTACCCGGTCATCAATCACAAAATAAGCGTCGCACGCACGGCAAAGTTCTTGGATATCCCGCGCCACCGGCTCGGCTTCCTCGTCCGTGGCATCCTTCATTCGCAACTGAATCCAGCGACATCCACCTTCCAAGGCCAGCCGGGCGGACTCCACATAACCGATGGTGTCGGTGTAATGAGTGATGAATTGTACTTGAAACATAAAAAAGCCTCCTTTCGATTTTTATCTTCGAAAAGGAGGCATACTGTGTATAATCCTATTTGGAAAAACAAACAACAAGCTCTACGCAAAAGAAAATCCCTACGGCGGCACTACCCGCATCAGGTTCATTGGGTATAATCTCAGCCCATCGGCCCAACAAGCCCAGGCACCCCCTTTTCTGAAATCACGGAGCAAATAACGGAAGAAAAAACGAAATATCCAAGTATTTGGGGATAAAAAACTGACCGGACAGGCAGTTCATCAATCCTTAATCAATTTATCAATCGTCAATGTCTATCAGCTGACCTTTCTTGTCAAACGTCAAAGAAAGACGGTTGCTCAATTCCACTTCCAACTCTCCGCGGTCGCGCTCTATCTTGTGATAGGTCACACCGGGATATTGGGCATCCACAAGCTGTCGGATATAATCCGGTATCAGTGCCAGGGGTAAGGCACCACGCTTGCAGTCCACTTCCTCCCAATTCCCTTTCCCGTCAAACTCTATTTTGGTACGGTCGGTCATTACCACCTCGTATCTCTTGGAAAGGAATTCATTTTCTACCTTTATATAAGAAATCTGCTTGTCAACGAAATGTTGTTTCAAAAAAGTCTGAGCCGCCACAGGCAGTTCCTTGGAGTTCATAGTAATCACATCGCGGGCAAACGCCACTTGAACGGCTACCACCATCCCTACCAATGCTACAATAATCTTCTTCATATCTTCTATCGTTTTTGTGTTATCGTACTGCAAAGTAAAAGCTCGATTTTGGAGAAAAATTGGAAAAATAGACAGACATCCTATATTTCAGACTATTTAACAAGCGAAAAGACGTGCATGCCATCCTCCCAACGATAAGTCAGGCTTAATGAATAATTGGACGCTATGGCATGGCTGATGGCCAATCCCAATCCGGTAGAATCCTTCTTGCGATCCACACTATGGGCAAACCGATGGAACAATTTCTGTTCGTCCAACGGACTCTCACCACTATTGCGTACCACCAGCGAGTCGGGTGTGGTCTCCACCACCAACCGTCCTCCTTCTCGGTTGTGCAACAGGGCATTCTTCACCAAATTGGTCACCAAGATATGCATCAGCGAAGCATTGGCATAGAGCACAAAAGGCTTCTCCTCCCTACTCCGGTGCAAATCTATCTGCTTGCTTTCGTAGATGTCCATCAAGTCGGGCAACAATTCATCCAAAATCCCGTCCACCGACACATCTTCCGCCTCTGTATATTGTCCGTTTTCTATACGAGACAACAACAGCAATGCCTTGTTCAATTTCACCGCTCGACCCAACGTGGAATAGACGGCATCCAATTCCTGCAACTGTTCTTCAGTCAAGGTCTCGCTTTCCGCCATCAGCTCCAGCTTTCCGCGGGCAATAGCCAAAGGCGTCTGCAACTCGTGTGAAGCGTTTTCAATAAATTGCTTCTGTTCCTCATAAGCCTTCCGGCTGCGTTTAGCCACATTGTAAGCCACATCCCCCAATACGCGAAACTCGCGTATCTCAGTCGTATTGTCAAGCGGCGGAACCTCTTGCCCAGGATGCAAATGCTGAAGCCAGTCCACCAAACGGTTCATAGGTTGGAAAATCTTCTGCAAAATCAGATGAGTGCCAACGCTGGTGCAGCAAAGGAACAATACAAACAAAACGGCCAAATACCAGAACATAGCATTCATCATATCATCCCGCTCCACGGTGGAAATCATCAGTTCCAATTCGTAAAACTGGCCTCCGGGCATACAAAAGGCCGTACGATAAACACGTACCGGCTCGTTCTCGTCCTCGCTCTCCACATAAACGAATGAGTCGTAAAACATATCCCTATAGTTTTTCCCTTCCTCCACCGAAATAGGGTGAAAATAGTAGAAGGACATCAGGTTGCCTTCCGTCTCCAGCACGCTGGCATCGTAAAGGGCGTTATTGATAATGATTTGCGCATAGTTCTCCAACGTATCGTCTGTTTCGTCCATTACCTCATAGATAATGGTGTAATAGAACAACACGCCCCATACAGCCATCAGTCCCAATAACCACAAGGAAAGCTTACGATAGGTATAATGCAGTAACTTCATAGGTAAATGATAATTTATCTATTAAATTAAGAATGATGAATGAAGAATTAGAGTTTGTGAAGAAAGGTAATAAAACTCTCCTCCTTCCGGAAGGAGGGGAGTTGATTACTGTAATTCTTCATTCATCATTCTTAATTCTTCATTCAAGCGCGCTTGCGCGCACATAAATTCCCATTTATGCGTCAACCTCCGACAACTTGTATCCGAATCCGTACACCGCCTTTACTTCCACAGTGGCGCCTGCCTGTTTCAGTTTCTTACGCAGGTTTTTCACTTGCGAATAAATGAAATCCAACGAATCAGCCTGGTCGATATTGTCGCCCCACACGGATTCCGCCAGGCTCATCTTATTGATAACCCGGTTGGGATTGACCACAAAATAATACAACAGGTCGAACTCTTTCCGGTTCAGTTGCAAGGGCTGCCCGTCCACTTCAGCCTGCCGCTTGTCAGGATAAAGCGTCAGGTTACCCTGCTTCACACTGATGTCTCCATTGTTCTGCCTGCGGCGGATGAGCGACTTCACCCGTGCGTTCAGTTCGGCCAGGTGAAAGGGTTTGGTCAGGTAATCATCGGCACCCAGTTCAAGCCCGTCAACCTTGTCATCCAAAGAGTCCTTGGCAGAGATAATCAGTACACTATCACTACGGCGCAGACGTTTCAGCTCACGCAACAAGTCAAGACCGCTCCCTCCGGGCAACATAATGTCCAACAGGATGCAGTCGTAGTCATAATCATTAATCTTGTCGAGGGCCGAAAAAAAGTCAGCGGCACTCTCAACGACAAACTTTTCTTTCTGGAGCGATGCGCAGATGGTCTCACGCAAATCACGCTCATCTTCTACCACTAATATTTTCATGGAGGCAAAGATATTAAACAAATTTGGAATAAATCTGTAATACGGGGAACAATATCCGTAATTTATCTACAAAAGATTACAGAAGAGCTATCTATTTTTGCAAAAACGAATGGGAATTTAGCGAGCGCAAGCGCACTTTAATGAAGAATTAAGAATGAAGAATTGAGTGCCTGAAAAATGGAAAGTTAACTCTCCTCCTTCTGGAAGGAGGAGTCCCCGAAGGGGGAGGTGGTAGGAGAAATATGCCGCTTTAGCGACTCCTATTCTTATATTATAAATAAAATAGGTCGAACCATTCTTTTCCTACCACCCCGCCCGTTGGGCACCCCTCCTTCCGGAAGGAGGGGAGTTGATTACTATTATTCTTAATTCTTCATTCTTAATTCATCATTCTTCATTTAATAGATAAATTATCATTTATAAACAATATTATTATGAAGATTTCAATTCTTACCAAGTCAGTATGTGTGGCCATTTTGGGCTGCTTTCTGACAACCGCATGCGGACAGGCGCAAAGCCAAACGTCCGGTAATCCTACGCCGGGGAAGGACGGCAACAAGTACGTGCCCTACGAACAACGAACAGGCAACGAATCCATCGTCTACTTTACCCGCAACCTCAGTGCGGAAGGACTCATCAAAGCCTACGAACAAGTGAACGCCCGCATTGAAGGCCGCGTAGGGGTAAAGCTCCACACGGGTGAACAACACGGCCCCAACATCATCCCTCACGAATGGGTAAAAGAACTCATCCAGAAGGACCTGCCCGAAGCACACATCGTAGAGACCAACACATATTATACAGGCGACCGCTACACCACCGAGCAACACCGCAAAACACTGGAAGTGAACGGATGGACTTTCTGCCCCGTAGACATTATGGACGAAGAGGACACGCTGACTATTCCTGTACACGGTGGCAAATGGTTCAGCAAAATGGCCGTGGGAAGCCATCTGCCCAACTATAACTCGCTCGTAGTGCTCACCCACTTCAAAGGACATACGCAAGGAGGTTTTGGTGGCAGCAATAAGAACATCGGAATCGGATGTGCCGATGGACGTATCGGTAAGGCTTGGATTCACACCACTCCGGGACAAGACAATCAGTGGGACATCGCCAAAGAGGAGTTTATGGAACGTATGACGGAATCCACCAAAGCCGTGGTCGACTTCTTCGGTCCACACATCACTTACGTCAACGTGATGCGCAATATGTCCGTCTCTTGCGACTGTGAGGGTGTGAACGCTGCCCCCGTAGTAACACCTAACGTGGGCATCCTTTCATCCACTGACATTTTGGCCATTGACCAAGCCTGCATTGACTTGGTATATGCCATGACGGAGGCTGAACACCACGACTTGGTAGAACGAATCGAGACCCGCCACGGCCTGCGCCAACTGTCTTATATGAAAGAACTAGGTATGGGCAACGACCGCTACATCCTTATCGACCTTGACAATGGAGGCAAGCGCATCACACCCGCCGAAGCCGTCAAAGGTTTGAAACCATTCGTACAAGAGTAAAAATAAAAACTCAAACACACCTATAGATACAAAAAGCACCGTTCCGCCTCATTCGACAGGCCGAACGGTGCTTTTTACACCATATTATATATATTAGCACATACTATCACTCATCACGACTTCCGCCCAAGAATATCATAATGTAATAGATAAGCGTAGCCAATGAACCAAGTGCAGCAACTACATACGTATAGGCAGCGGAACGGAGGGCGTCTTCGGCCTTGTCGTGATTGAAAGCGTTCGTAATGCCGGATGCGCTAAGCCATACCAAAGCGCGCTTGCTGGCATTGATTTCCACCGGAAGGGTCACAAAGCTGAACAACGTGGTCAAGGCGAACAAGATGATACCCGCCAACAAAATGCCGGGCATAGTATTAATCAAAAAGATACCTGCCAAAATGACCCACGTGACCCATTGGGAAGCGAACGACACCACCGGCACCAACGCGCTACGCATCTGCAAAGGGGCATACGCACGGGCGTGCTGCAAGGCATGTCCACATTCGTGAGCAGCCACGGCAGCGGCCATAATGCTATTGCTGGAGTAAACACTCTCACTCAGATTCACTGTTTTGTTCATCGGGTTGTAATGATCGGTCAGATGTCCGGGCGTACAAGTGACCTGTACGTCATAGATGCCGTTGTCATGCAACATCTTTCGAGCCACATCTGCCCCCGTCATACCATTTCCCGTAGGTATCCGCGAGTACTTCTTAAACTTGTTTTGCAGGTTCAACTGTACTAACCAACTTAATACGGCCACACCGATAAAGATAATCCATTGTATTCCAATTCCCATAATCTTTCTTCTTATTTAAACATTATTATTCTCTGATTTTAAGTAACTAATCAAAATTATCTTATTGCACACAGATGAGACCGATTTTTCACAGATTATTTTTAAATAAGATCTGTGGTCATCTGTTAAATCAGTGTTATCTGTGTGCTATAATAGTATAAGTTAATTCTGTACACTTACATACAAATAACTTGCCAAAAATAAGGGGAAACCACGAGGTTATCCGTAGTTTCCCCCATCTTTTAGGAAGAATTAGCTAAAAATCAATCTAATTCTAATTCTATGACTGTGTCAATGTCAGTCGGCACTTCATTTAAAAGGAGTGTGACACCAGCCTTGTTCTTCTGAAACTTCACCGGTTCTTTCCCAATGAACATCTGCGCCTTTTTCACCTTTTTACTTTCCAAAGGAAGGAAGAGCGCCTTGTCCTGCAAGTCGAGTATGTGTACAAAGAGGCGGTCACCCTTCTGCGTGGTCACGCCCCACGGATGAGGAGCCACACATCCGCCACGAGTGCCATAAATGGTTTCGCCATACGTTTGCAACCACTTGCCCATTTCAGCCAAGCGCGACAAGGCCACCTCAGGCAATTCCCCATCGGGTTGCGGGCCGATGTTCATCAATAGGTTGGCATCCTTGCCCGCCGCCTTCACCAGATAATGAATCAATGTTTTAGCCGACTTATAGTTTTGGTCCGTTATCTTATAGCCCCACATACCGTTCATCGTCTCACACGTCTCCAACGGAAGCGTGCTGATATTCTGGCCGGAAAGCCCCGCCTTATTCTCACCCGGCAAGTCGCGCTCGAATATCTGGATATCCTCACCCTCAAAAGGTGTCAAGTGGTGATTGTTTCCTATCAGGCAAGCCGGTTGCAGGCGATGAATCAAGGCATATTGCCCAGGCAATTGCCAATCAAATCCCGGATTGCGGTCTTGATCCCATACGCCGTCAAACCAAATTGCACCAATCGGCCCATAGTTCGTGAGCAACTCCGTCAACTGATTATTCATAAATTGGTAATAACTGTCCCAATTGCCTTTGGGATTGGGACGTCCCGTACCACGTCCCGTACGTCCCCACACAGCATCCTCACGAAACCAGTCGATGTGCGAGTAATACAAATGCAGCCGAATACCCTGCTTGTGGCACTCATCGGCCAGTTCCTTCAACACATCGCGTTTGAAAGGTGTAGCATCCACTATATTATAGTCAGAATACTTTGTGTGGAACATAGAGAAGCCTTCATGATGCCGGCTGGTAAAGCAGATGTACTTAGCCCCCGAAGCCTTGATGGCCGCCACCCATTTGGCCGCATCGAACTTGGACGGATAAAAACCGCCTGCCAGCTTGGCATATTCCTTATAATTCAAATTGTTGTTTGTCATAGTCCACTCACCGGTGGCCAACATGGCATACAAGCCCCAATGAAGGAAAATACCAAACTTAGCGTCGCGGAACTCCTGCCGTGACTTCAGGTTTTCTTCCGTCGGCTGATAGCTTTGCGGATGCGCTCCCATCGCGAAACATAAAAGCAAGGAAAGCAAAACATAAACTCGTCTATTCATGGTCATATAGTTTTTTTATAAACACGACTTCAAATATAGCCAATTTTACGAAACCCGATCTATGAATTTATCATTTTTTTAAGCATAAAATAAATAATTTGCCATGTCTACTTTGCAATTCAACAAAAAGAAGTATCTTTGTGCCCTGATAAGCAGTTTAATAATATGGAAGCATTCTACCGCACACACGCCTACTTGGTGGAGCATACCAATGCTCCGGTTCGCCGCGACCTCATGGATGAGATCGACTGGAACGACCGCCTTATCGGCATCAAAGGAACACGCGGTGTGGGCAAGACCACTTTCCTGCTGCAATACGCCAAAGAGAAATTCGGCACAGATCGTTCCTGTCTCTTCATCAACATGAACAACTTCTATTTTTCGGGCCATGGCATCGTAGAGTTCGCTTACGAATTTCAACGGCAAGGTGGACGGGTGTTGCTGATAGACCAAGTGTTCAAGTTTCCCAATTGGAGCAAGGAACTGCGTATGTGCTACGACCGCTTCCCGAACCTGAAGATCATATTCACCGGTTCATCAGTTATGCGGCTCAAAGAAGAAAATCTGGAACTGCACGACATCGTAAAAAGCTACAACCTGCGTGGATTCTCTTTCCGCGAATACCTCAACCTACGCACAGGTATGAAGTTCCACGCCTACCCATTGGACGAAATTCTAATAAACCACGAACAGATAGCCAAAGGCATCTTGTCCAAAGTGCATCCGTTGGATTACTTCCAAGACTATCTGCACCACGGATTTTATCCTTTCTTCCTGGAGAAACGCAACTTCTCGGAAAATCTGCTTAAGACGATGAACATGATGGTGGAAGTAGACATCCTGCTTATCAAACAGATAGAACTGAAATACCTCTCAAAGATAAAGAAACTGCTTTACTTATTGGCCGTAGATGGCCCCAAAGCGCCGAACGTCAGCCAGCTGGCGGGCGACATTGAGACCTCACGGGCTACAGTGATGAATTACATCAAGTACTTGGCGGACGCACGCCTTATTAATATGGTGTATCCGGTAGGGGAAGAATTTCCCACGAAACCGTCTAAAATCATGATGCACAACCCCAACTTGATGTACCCCATCTACCCTGTGAAAGTGGAAGAACAAGACGTACTGGAGACCTTCTTCGTCAACAATCTATGGAAAGACCACCGGGTGAACAAAGGCGATAAATACACCTCATTCTTGATAGACGGCAGTCTTCCATTTAAAGTATGTGCGGACAACGTAAAGGTAAAGAACAATCCGGACGTGACTTATGCCGCACACCGGACTGACATCGGGCATGACAACGTGATTCCACTATGGCTGTTGGGCTTCTTGTACTGAAGAACGGGTATTTCAAAAGAAACGAAGAAAGGAAAGAATAAAAACCAATAATGAGATTTTTTACTAATAAATTCATTTAGTTATGACTAAACAGAAAAAATTCATCACTTGTGATGGTAACGAGGCTGCCGCTCATATCTCGTATATGTTCTCGGAAGTAGCCGCTATCTACCCCATCACCCCGTCGTCTACCATGGCTGAGCATGTAGACGAATGGGCTGCCGCAGGTCGCAAGAACATCTTCGGCGAAACTGTATTGGTACAGGAAATGCAGTCGGAAGCCGGTGCTGCCGGTGCCGTACATGGCTCATTGCAAGCCGGTGCGTTGACAACCACGTACACCGCTTCACAGGGTCTGTTGCTGATGATCCCTAACATGTACAAGATTGCCGGTGAAAACCTGCCTTGCGTATTCCACGTATCGGCTCGTACACTGGCCAGCCACGCGCTGTGTATCTTCGGCGACCACCAAGACGTTATGTCTTGCCGTCAGACAGGCTTCGCTATGTTGTGCGAGGGTTCTGTACAAGAGGTTATGGACTTGGCCGGTGTGGCTCATTTGTCTACACTGAAGGCTCGCGTACCGTTCATCAACTTCTTCGACGGTTTCCGTACTTCACACGAAATCCAAAAGATTGAACGTCTGGACAACGAAGACTTGGCTCCGCTGATTGACCAAGACGCTTTGGCTGAATTCCGTCGTCGTGCTATGAACCCGATGGAACCCATTATGCGTGGTATGGCCGAGAACCCCGACCACTTCTTCCAGCATCGTGAATCTTGCAACAGCTTCTACGACGCAGTTCCGGCTATCGTAGAGGAATATATGAAGAAAGTTGGCGAAATCACCGGACGTCCTCACGGCTTGTTCGACTACTATGGTGATCCTGAGGCTGACCGTGTCATCATCGCCATGGGCTCTGTAACAGAAGCTATCCGCGAAGTCATCGACTACCTGCGCGCTAAGGGCGAAAAGGTTGGTTTGGTAGCTGTTCACCTCTATCGTCCGTTCTCCGCTAAGCACTTCCTGGCTGCTGTGCCTAAGACAGCCAAGCGTATTGCCGTACTGGACCGTACGAAGGAACCGGGTGCTAACGGCGAGCCGCTGTACCTTGACGTAAAAGACTGCTTCTACGGACAGGCTGACGCTCCGTTGATTGTAGGCGGACGTTACGGTCTGGGTTCAAAGGACACTACTCCGGCTCAGATTTTGGCTGTTTACGACAACCTGAAGATGAACGAGCCGAAGAACCACTTCACCATCGGTATCGTAGACGACGTAACCTTTACTTCTCTGCCCCAAGAAGCCGAGATCGCTGTAGGTGGCGAAGGTATGTTCGAGGCTAAGTTCTACGGTTTGGGTGCCGACGGTACGGTAGGTGCCAACAAGAACTCTGTGAAGATTATCGGTGACAACACTGACAAGCACTGCCAGGCATACTTCTCATACGACTCTAAGAAGTCGGGCGGTTTCACTTGCTCTCACCTGCGTTTCGGTGACACGCCTATCCGTTCTACTTACTTGGTAAATACGCCTAACTTCGTGGCTTGCCACGTTCAGGCTTACCTGCACATGTACGATGTTACCCGCGGTCTGCGCGACAACGGTTCGTTCTTGCTGAACACGATTTGGGAAGGCGAAGAACTGGCCAAGAACCTGCCTAACCGCGTGAAGAAATACTTCGCACAACACAACATTACTGTTTACTACATCAACGCTACCCAAATTGCACAGGAAATCGGTTTGGGCAACCGCACCAACACCATCCTGCAGTCGGCCTTCTTCCGCATCACGGGCGTTATCCCCGTTGACCTGGCTGTTGAGCAGATGAAGAAGTTCATCGTGAAGTCTT
>CALUIQ010000162.1 GCA_944320735.1 uncultured Bacteroides sp.
AGTATGCCGAATCTTTGTTTTATCCACAGTGTTGCTTCCCGTCAGAATAAATTGCCCAGGTTTACCTCCTGCATTATCGACAGCTGTACGTACAGCATCCCAAATCATCGGAGCATCTTGCCATTCATCAATCAACTTCGGTTGCCCTCCCTTCAACAATAAAGATGGCTTGGCGGCTGCTGTGGCAAGATATTCTTCCGCTTTATCTGGGTCTTGTAACTTAATTACGCTTTTGGCCTGCTGTTCCGCTGTGGTTGTTTTTCCGGTCCATTTCGGGCCTTCTATTAGCACTGCTCCAAATGTTTCCAAACGTTCTTGAAGCATCTTATCAGCGACTCTTGATAAATATTTCATAACGATTATTTTATTTTTAGAGCAAAGGTACTGATTTTATTTGAAATGCGAGTATTTGCTTGGTGTTTTTGTGGTATTTTACTTGGTATTTTTGTGGCTATTCATTCCGCATTTTTGCGGTGTTTCGTTTGGTATTCTTGCGATAAACGATAGCGGAAACATTCCAATTTAAGCAAGCAAGCTGACTTGACGATTTATCCAAGGATTCCCCCTTCAATATGTCCCTTAGTGCTTCTATAGAAAGGATTCCAGTACTTCTATAGAAGTATTGCAGTACTCTCTATTAAAGTACTCCAGTACCGTTTATAGAAGTACTGGCGCCCCCTCCTTTCGGAGTAAATCCAAAAAAACATTAAACGCACCCCAGATAAGAAGCCCTTTGGTGTATTATAAGCAAACACATTAAAAGCATGCTTAACAAAATTATAAGATTAGTGCAACATTATGGAAATACGAACTTAATTTCTTTGTAGAAAAAAATAGAGGCAGCTCCAAGAGCCACCCCTATCTTGTAATGAAGCCTCTATCTATCCATTCGTTTCGACCCGCATGGATATAATAGGAATTCGTTACAAAAACTCCGTTCTAATAATTTATTAATTACTAAAACGTACAAATTTATGAATTATCTTTCAAAACAGAAAAAGAGAGGTAAAAATGTAAACTCATTTTTAGTTTTTTTGCTATTTGTATGCTTGTCTGTGGCTCCGATATGGGCACAACAAGATGAAAACGTCACTCTCCAAGTAAAGAACGCAACGGTAGAAAATGTATTAGAAGATTTAAGCAAACAAACCGGACTAAAGTTTTTCTATGACCAAAGTTTGGTAGAGCACGCTCCACGCGTCACGATTCAAGTAACAGAAGCATCCTTGCAATCAGTCCTGAATCAAATCACGACACAGACACAATTGACTTTCAATAGGAATAACAATACGATTACATTAGGACAAGTACAATCCCACCAAGACAGTAAACAACAAAAGAGTAAAACAATCAATGGCACAGTATCGGATTCTAATGGATTATCTATCATCGGAGCCAATGTTTTAGTAAAAGGAACCACGAATGGCGTTATCACCAATATTGACGGAAACTTTACCTTACAAAATGTGCCTGAAGATGCCATTATTCAGATTTCTTACATTGGTTATCAGACCATAGAACTTAAAGCGGACAATCCCATTCTTGCCAATGTCACACTTGAAGAGGATGCAGAAGCACTGGATGAGGTTGTGGTTATCGGTTACGGAACAGTGAAAAAACGTGACCTGACAGGTTCGGTAGCGTCACTGAATTCGGAAGTGATTTCCGCCGTTCCTTCCACCACAGCCGTAGAAGCCTTACAAGGGCGTGCTTCCGGTGTAGTTGTATCTAACACCAATTGGTCTCCGGGTTCCTCACCTTCCATCTTGATTCGAGGCAAACGTTCCATCAACGCCAGCAACGACCCACTGTTTGTGGTAGACGGTATTCCTGTCACGGGAGGTATCAGCGAAATCAGTCCGTCGGACATTGAATCAATGGAAGTTTTGAAAGACGCGTCCGCAACAGCTATTTACGGTTCGCGTGGTGCGAATGGCGTTATCCTGATTACAACCAAACAAGGCAAAGAAGGTAAAACACAAGTGGATTATAACGGCTATATAGGTATTCAAACAATTCAAAACAAACTGAATATGATGAATGGTGCTGAATATGCCGAATATACTCGTGAAGCCTACCGCAATAGTACAGGTTCTAACAAATATCTTTCGGATACGCCTAACAAGGAACTGGATGCGCTGCTTCCTATGTTTGCGCAAGACAGCTACGTGTTGGAATCCATTATGATGGCTTATGATGAGAATGGCAATTATGACCCGTCCAAAGTACGCTCATTCGATTGGTTTGACGAAGTGACCCGTACCGGCATCATCACCGACCATCAGGTAAATATAAGAGGCGGTGGTACAAAAACGAACTTTATGGGTTCTGTCACCTATAATAAAATAGAAGGTGTCATAAAAGACCAAGATTATGAACGCTATTCGGTTCGCTTCAACATCAATCACAATATCAATGATTATGTGAAGATTGGCGGAAGTACCCAATACTCCCATTCAGTTCAGAACAGAGGTAGCGGTATGGAAACGGATATGTATTTGTATCGCATCACTCCATTAGGACGTTTCCAAAATGAAGACGGTAGCTATCCGGGGCTCGTGGGAGGTGATTCTCAGATGTATAACCCGCTGATGAACTTGGTTGACGGAGCAGTAGACGCTCCCTTGAAGAACAGTCGTTTCTTAGGAAGTTATTATTTGAATATAGATTTCCCCTTTATAAAAGGTTTGTCGTTCCGTTCGAATATAGGTATAGATTCACGCACGGAACAAGATTACGAATATTATGCTTCCGCCACTACCAAACGCCAATTAGGAAATTCGTACGCTTCCAACATCGTGACCAAGTATTCGATGTTCACTTGGGAAAACTATTTCACTTACAGCCACGACTTTAAAGAAAAGCATTCGTTGGGAGTAACCTTGCTCCAATCAGTGCAACAGGATTTGACCGAAAATCTTAGCGGCCAAGTACAGAAATTGCCTTCCGATGTGCTGAAATATTATGATTTGGCATCCGGACTAATGATTGACGGCGTAGGAAGCAATTATATTAAATGGAATATGGCTTCGTTTATGGGACGTGTCAACTATGGATATTTAGGTCGCTACCTGTTAACGGTTTCAGCCAGATACGATGGTTCTTCTCGTCTGGCAGACGGACATAAATGGGTGTTGTTCCCTTCGGCGGCATTGGCGTGGCGCATCAGCGATGAAGCGTTTATGAGTAACCTAACGTGGTTGGACAACCTAAAACTTCGCTTGGGTTACGGAAAAACCGGCAACTCTGCCGTAGACCCCTATCAGACGCGTGGCCAGTTGGCACTCCAACATTATGTGTTCAACAATGGAAGCAATGAGTACATCGGCTATGGCCCCTCTATTATGGCAAACAGCCTATTGACATGGGAGACCACCGACCAATGGAATATCGGTATTGATTTCGGTTTCCTGAAAAACCGTATTAATGCTTCTATTGAACTTTACCTGCAAAACACAACCGACTTGCTATTAGAACGTCAACTACCCGTCGTTTCCGGTTTCTCCAGTGTAATGTCTAACGTAGGCTCCACACGCAACAAAGGTATTGAAATAACCTTGAACACGCGCAACATACAAAACAAGCACTTCAATTGGACTACGGATTTCACCTTCTCGGCCAACAAAGAAGAAATCGTTGAGCTTTACAATGGGAAGCATGACGACGTAGGAAACCTTTGGTTCATCGGACATCCGATAGACGTGTATTACGATTACAAGAAAATCGGTATTTGGCAAAATACGGAAGCTGATTTAGCTGAGATGGCCAAGTTCAATGAAAACGGTGCCAACTTTACTCCCGGCTCTATCCGTATAGAAGATACGGATGGCAATTATAGAATCACGGACGAAGACAAACAGATTTTAGGTAGCACCCGTCCCAAATTTGTGATGAGTATGGTCAACAACTTCGAATTCAAAGGATTCGACTTATCCTTTTTCCTCTATGGAAGTGTAGGTGGTATGTTGAAAAACGACATTGAATTTATGGAGAAACCGGGGCGTGCCAATACAGTAAAAGTGGATTATTGGACTCCTTCGAATCCAACAAACGCTTTCCCACGTCCCACGGTCGACGTTGAGTCATTGGATTACAGCTCAACCTTAGGATACGACAAAGCCGATTTCCTTCGTGTCAGAAACATCACCTTGGGCTACACTTTGCCAGAAGCTGCCAGCAAGAAAATCAAGATGAACAAAATCCGTTTCTACTTGAGTGCCAATAACCCTTTAATATTTACCAATTTCACAGGCATAGACCCCGAAGGAGCCAACGGACGGACAGCCCCCAGTTATAGTACATGGATGTTTGGAATTAATTTATCAATGTAATAACAAAGATTTTATCTATGAAAGCAATCAAATTTTTATCAATAATTATCTTGTCAATAGTTTTGGTTTCGTGCTCTGACTGGTTAAGTGAGGACGGTGCCCCGAAACTGACTTATGATTACTATCAAACAGCCGAGGGTGTAGATGCAGCTGTCATTGCTACTTACAGCTATTTGCGATGGGGATGTGGAAATGAACGCTACGATGTCTTGACGGAACAAGGCACGGATTTATTCATTGCCGGTAGTGACGGAAATTACAAAGCCTCGTTCAATATGTATGGTACGCAACTGAACCCGGATGTAGACATTTTAACGGGATTATGGGAAAACCACTATAAAGGAATAGGTTCCGCAAACATAGCAATGGAGAATATCCTAAACTCCGAATTGTCCGAAGCAGACAAGAAACAAAGCTATGCGGAAGTACAATTCATACGTGCTTTCCTCTATTTCGACTTGGTTCAACAATTTGGCCGCATTCCTTTGGTTACAGAAGGAAGCCTTGAAGTAAGAACGGATTTCAAACGCGCCTCCATAGCGGATGTTTATAAACAGATTATCACAGACCTAAGGTCGTGTGTGGAAAATCTGAGCCCCACCACAGATGAGAAAGGGCGTGCAACAAGCTATGCGGCCGCTCATTTATTAGCCAAAGTTTATCTGACTCGTGGAAGTGCGGTTACTGACCAACGCGGACAACAGCCGACCGATATGGACAGCACTTTGTATTATGCCAAACAAGTCATCGAAAGCGAAGCATATCAGTTACAAGAAGACTTTGCCGATTTGTGGGATATTAACAATATGGGCAACTCCGAAGTGATATTCGCTGTACAATTTACGAATAATTCTATATTCAATGGGGAAGGGAACACCTTCCATTTGTATTGGTTACCTGTGTACGACACCGAAGCAGGGATGCTGCGCGACATCAATTACGGACGCCCCTACAAGCGTTATCGCCCGAGCGAAAAAACTCTTTTCCAATTGTTTGACCGTAAAAATGACTCCCGTTTCTACAAAAGTTTCCGATGGGTATTCTTATCCAATAATGAAGCGACCATACCAGTTTGGGAACCTCTGGAAGACAATGGTACAATCTATTTTACTCCCGACCCTGCAAAAGGCCAGATTGCCGGCCAACCTAAGTTTGCGGTAGGCGACACGGCTATCTATTACACAATTGAAAAAACGGGATTTGGAGCGCAAAGCCTGGAGATGAAAAAGTTATGTGCAGAGAAAAGTTATACTTATTATCCGTACGAAAGACAAGATTTGCAACATTATCCAAACCTGATCAAGCATATGGCTCCTAACCGTCCTTCTGTGTCGGAAAGAGCGTCTTCACGCGAATGGGTGCGTATGCGCTTGGGAGAAACTTATCTGATAGCCGCTGAAGCAGCCGGAAGAAATGGAGACTATGATTTGGCCGCACAATATCTGAATGTCATTCGTGAACGTGCGGCATGGCACGAAGGAGAAGAAAAAACTCCACAATATTATACCATTGAAGGTGGACAAAATGACACGCACAGCACATTTGATGAAATCAAAGTGACCGCAGACCAACTTCAAAGCACCAATTTTGTAGAATTCATGCTCGATGAACGTGGACGGGAATTATTAGGTGAAATATGCCGTTGGGAAGACTTGGTTCGTACGGAGAAATTCTATGAATGGGTAAAACGATTCAATCCGGATGCTACTGGTTTAAAAGAATATCACAAACTGCGTCCTATTCCTCAAACGCACATTGACCGTTTGAACCCGGTAGGCGAAATCAGCGAAGAACAAAATGAAGGATATTATTAAGATATCAGTCAATAGATAAGTGTTAAAAGAATGCGGACCGAATCCGGTCTGCATTCTCTTGTTTCAAATCAGTATATATAGTCATGAAGTACAGAGTTTTTTATTCATTTCTTTTTTTAGTTCTGGCAAGCCTCGGCACAACCTTTGCTCAAGGGCACTTGGGGATGATTCGTGAAAAATTATTCAATCCTTCCGACCCATCCGTATTGGTTGCTTCTCATCGGGGCGATTGGCGCAATGCTTGTGAAAATTCATTGGAAGCGATAGAAAACGCCATAAATATGGGGGTTGATATTGTCGAGATAGATTTGGCTCGGACCAAAGACGGGCAACTCATCTTGATGCACGATGACAAAGTGGATCGTACCACAACAGGAAAAGGATGGGTGAAGGATTTGACACTGGAAGAGATAAAAGAACTTCGTTTACGTAACGGATGCAACATAAAAACCATCTATAAAGTTCCTACATTGGAAGAAGCGTTAATGACGGCCAAAGGGCGTGTCATGCTGAATTTGGACAAAGCCTTCGACTATTTCGACCAAGTTTATGACTTGTTGGAGAAAACAGGTACTACTGATTTGGTGATTATGAAAAGCAATGCGCCTGCTGAAGAAGTAAAGCGGAATTATGGTCAATATTTGGACAAAGTCGTCTTTATGCCAAAGGTTGATTTGGACGATCCGCTTGCCATGACGAAATTAAACGATTATCTTCGCATTCTGAATCCCGTTGCCATAGAGTTTAAATTTGCCCATGACACGAACCAATTGCCTTTTGAGGTGAAAAACAAGATGGCCGGTAAGTCACGTATTTGGTATAACACGTTATGGGATACTCACGCAGGCGGGCATGACGACGATTGTTCTTTGCAAAACCCGGACAAAGGCTATGGATATTTGATTGATGAGCTGGGAGCCACGATTTTGCAGACGGACAGGCCTCAATATCTGATTGATTATTTGAAACATCACCAAACTATGGATAAAAAGATTGTGGATTGGAGTTATTTGTCAAGCAAGAATGAATTTCAAGTGCCGGACAATACCGGAAATATGAAAGTCGTCGAAAGTTTCTTGAAAGGGAAAAAGAATGCGCAGGCAAATGAGGACGGAATTTTTATAAATCAGCATTTTGCTGCCGTGATAGATGGTGCTACCTCCAAATCTGATTTCCAAAAAGACAGGAAAAGCAGTGGTAAATGGGCAATGGAACTGGTCATAGAAGCGATAAAAAATTTCCCTAAAGACATCACAGTCGAAGAAGCTGTAAAGCAAATTACTCGGAAATTGCATAATTTCTACAAAGCAAACAATATGTTGGAAGATTTAAAGGAGCATCCAGAAAGGAGATTGACCGCTAACGGAGTTATCTACAGCTACGAGCGCAAAGAAATCTGGCAAATAGGAGATTGCCAATTAAAAGCAGGCTCAATTTATTCATCCGGCGAGAAAGAAATAGACAGAATTATGTCGGAAGCAAGAGCCGCCTATAACGAGATTATGCTCCTAAAAGGCCTTTCCCTGGAAGATATTGCCGAAAATGACCCAGGGAGAGACTTTATCAAACCTTTCTTAGAAAAGCAGGCTTTGTTGCAAAACAATCCAGCCTCCAATTTGCAATACGCTTTCCCTGTTTTTGACGGCTTTGATATTCCTATCGAATGGATAAAAGTTTTCTATGTGCCAAATGTGAACGAAATCATTTTCTCATCCGATGGCTATCCTATGCTATTGAGTTCATTGAAAGACTCTGAACAGTATCTACATAACATATTGGAGGCAGACCCGCAATGTATGAGACTCTACAAAACAACGAAAGGAGTACAAAAAGGAAATTGTTCGTTTGATGACCGTGCTTATCTTCGCATTCGCATCAAATAAAGTACAAGAAAATAATAGTAACCAATCCCCCTTGCTCCGGCTACTATTTCTGACCGTTCCTACTTAACTATTATTGTCCAAATAAGCATATTCAAATGTGCTTATTTGGACTTTTGTTCATATATCGTTTGCTATCAGCGATTTATGGAGGTAAAATAAGATAAGAATGAATCGCAATAACGATATAGGAACCCTTTTCTATCTATTCTCTTGGGATTCTTTTTTATTTTTCCGTCTTTTTTCATACATTTGTCACATACAACAGATACTTTTGTAACCTATAAATACGATAGTGATGAATGTGGCTGAAAAACAAATAGATGAGCGTGAGTTGGTTCTTCGCCTGATAGAGGGGGATGAAGACGCTTTTTGCGAACTGTATGCCTCCTACAAAAGCCGGTTGATTTATTTCGCTATGCGCTTCCTCAAATCGCAAGAGTATGCCGAAGACATCTTTCAAGACACGTTCGCGCTCATCTGGCAAAGCCGACGTTTCATCAATCCCAATACTTCTTTCTCTTCATACTTATATACTATAGTCCGCAACCGTGTACTCAATCAATTACGCGACTTGGAGCACCAAGGCAAACTGAAGGAACAGATTTTGGCTCAGGCCGTGGACTATACGGACGATACCAGAGAGCGCATCTTAGCCAACGACTTGCGCAGCCTGATAATCAGTGCTATGCAGCAACTCACCGAACGACAACGTGAAATATTCCGTATGAGCCGCGAGGAGCAAATGTCACACCGCGAAATAGCTGAAGCCTTGGGTATATCTGTCAACACCGTGCAGGAACATATCTCCTCTTCCCTCCGCATCCTGCGTGCCTATCTGAAAAAATATTCTTCAACGGGAGCCGACCTCTTGTTGCTGCTTATCTGCTTGAATTATTAAAGAGAAATCGCCGAGTTTATCATTAAATAAGGTTAACGTCTCCCCAGAATAAGCGTTTTGTAGTGTAATAGTAACAGATATGTAACATCAGAATCTAAAAAAACGGATTATGAAGAAAGAAACAGATAGCTTATTTTGGCATCGCTACCTTGACAACTTATACACGACAGAGGACGCGCGTAAAATACTGAACGGAGAACATAAGACATCCGATAAGGAGGATTTGCTGGACCATTTGGCCTCGGAGGTTTGGGAAGAATCGGCATCTATGAAGCCCTGTACCGATGTGGAGCGAGAAAAATATAAGGAAGAAGCCCGCCAACTGTTGAAACGCATCGACCGGAAGAAACGAACGGGCTTCCGCCGTCTGGCCATAGCTGTCATCGGAATAGCCGCCATGTTCGTACTGGCATGGGGAAGTATCAGCTATTGGCGGTTTAATCACCAACCGGAAGTGACATGGCTGACGGTTGCCACTTCTTATGGCGAGCAGAAAGACATCCGCTTGCCCGATGGTACCCGCTTGACACTGAACGCCTGTTCTCAAGCGCGATACCCCGAGCGTTTCATAGAAGAGGAACGCAGGATAGAACTGAAGGGTGAAGGATTTTTCCAAGTAACGCACCAAGAGGAACAGCCTTTTATCGTAACGACAGAGGCATTCGACGTACAAGTATTAGGCACTTGCTTCAACGTCAAGGCTTACCCGACTGACGCAACTATGGGCGTAGACGTGGAGAGCGGAAAGGTGCAAGTGGATATGCCTGAGGCGATGATGCGCTTAAAAACCGATGAACAGGTCTTGATCAACCTCATTTCGGGCGAATACAGAAAACGGCACAACGGACACGAGGTGGCCGTGTGGCGAAACGGAGGCTTACGCTTTGACGCGACGCCCATACGCGATGTAGCCAAGGTGTTGGAACGCAAATACAATTGCCGCATCACTTTTGCCAAAGGGCAGGAATTTGAGAACCTCATTTCTGGGGAACACGACAACCGGAGTCTGGAAGCCGTGCTCCAATCCATCGAATACACCAGCGGCATTCATTTCCGCATTTCCGGAAACCAAGTCTTGCTCTATAAAGGAATCCCCTCTTACGAATGACTTTCAAAAGTGACCCCTAAGATGACTGTATTTCTCGGAAAAGTCCTATCTTTGTGGTGTACAAAGATTATATGTTTATATGAGAAAAGTCATTGTCAGCGGTTTATTGGCTTCGAGCGCGTGCTTGGCCGCACAGGAGAAACCTAACATCATTGTTTTCTTAGTAGACGATATGGGGGTAATGGACACATCTTGCCCTTTCCTGACGGATGCAGCGGGAAACCCGCAAAAACATCCGTTGAACGAATGGTACCGGACACCCAATATGGAAAGGCTCGCTGCCCAAGGAATCCGTTTCTCTACGTTCTATGCCAACAGCGTAAGTTCGCCGACCCGCGCTTCTATTATGACCGGCCGGAACTCGGCACGCCACCATACGACCAACTGGATTAACTCGGAAAGCAATAACCGGGACAACTATGGGCCTTACAAATGGAACTGGAAAGGGCTGAAGAAGGACGACATAACCCTGCCCCGGCTTCTCGCTACGCAAGGATACAAGACCATCCACGTGGGGAAAGCGCACTTCGGCTGCATAGGAAGCGAAGGGGAATTTCCGGAGAACATCGGTTTTGAGGTAAACATCGCAGGCTCTTCCATCGGCCAACCGGGAAGCTATTATGGCGAGAACGGCTATGGGTGGATAAAGGGAAACAAATCGCGCGCAGTGCCCGGATTGGAAAAATATCACGGCACGCCGACTTTCCTGACGGAAGCACTGACCATAGAAGCCAACGCGCAGATAGACACGGCGGTAGCCCAGAAACGTCCGTTCTTCCTATATATGGCGCACTATGCGGTGCACCAACCTTTTGAGAAGGACAACCGCTTCTGGAGTCATTATGCCAATTCCGTCAAGTCGAACGCGGCGAAATCCTACGCTACATTGATAGAGGGTATGGACAAATCGCTGGGCGACATTATGAACCACTTGCAGGAATTGGGCATTGCGGAAAACACACTGATATTTTTCTTGGGTGACAATGGTTCAGACGCGCCATTAGGCCCCGCACGTACTTATAGTTCTTCCGCCCCTCTGCGCGGGAAGAAGGGGTCGGAGTTTGAAGGAGGAATGCGTGTGCCGTTTATTGCGGCTTGGGGCAAACCCGATTCGGGAAACAAATTTCAGAAGTCCTTCCCGATAGCCGAAAATGCCATCCAAACGCAGTTCGGCACAGTGATGGATATTTATCCCACACTGGCCTTATTGACAGGGGCGAGGATTCCGGTTACTTATTCGTTGGACGGACAAGATTTAACCACCCTGCTTTCAGGAAAAGAAGACCGGTTCCACACCAGTACATTCCTGATGCATTTTCCGCACAGACACCGAGGAAGTTACTTCACGGTATACCGCAAAGGGGATTGGAAGTTGATATACTATTATAATCCCGAACATCCGGAACGCCCGGATTGTGTGCTGTACAACTTGAAAGAAGATCCGGAAGAGCGTCAAGAGGTCTCAGAACAACATCCTCAAAAGACATTGGAACTGTTGAACGAAATGATTATCGCCCTAAAAGTGCAGGGGGCGCAATATCCGGTGGACTTTGAAGGCAATCCCATTTTGCCCGACAGCAAACATTGGAAAACGAAACAATAATATTATATTTATTTTTCATCCGCAGATGACACGGATGACGCAGATTTAACTTATTATGACCGTCATTTATCCTTCTCCTATCTTTGGCCCTGTACACTCCCGTAGGTTGGGCGTGTCGCTGGGCATAAACCTGATGCCTGCCGACGGCAAGCTCTGTACATTCAACTGCATCTATTGCGAATGTGGCTTCAATGAAGATTTCCGCCCGAAGCTACCCCGCCCTACACGGGAAGAGGTACGCCAGGCATTGGAAGCCCGCTTGCAGGATATGTTGGCCAACGGTCCCGCTCCCGATGTGCTGACTTTTGCAGGCAACGGTGAGCCTACGGCACATCCCCACTTCCCGGAAATCATCGCGGACACGCTGTCTTTGCGGGACAAATACTTCCCCAACGCGAAGGTCAGTGTATTGAGCAACTCTACTTTCATCCACAAGCCTGCCGTGTTCGAAGCCTTGAAGCAGGTGGACAACAATATCTTGAAGCTGGACACGGTGGACGAGACGTACATCCATACACTGGACCGTCCCACGGGCAAGTATTCGGTGGAAGACATCATACGGGACATAAAGGCGTTTGAAGGCAAGTGCATCATCCAAACTATGTTCCTGAAAGGAGGATACAAGGGGCAAGATATGGACAACACGTCGGACAGATACGTACTACCCTGGCTGGAACGGGTGAAAGAGATTGCCCCGCAAAAGGTGATGATTTATACCATCGACCG
The DNA here is from genome assembly GCA_944320735.1 of uncultured Bacteroides sp. Taxonomy (GTDB): domain Bacteria; phylum Bacteroidota; class Bacteroidia; order Bacteroidales; family Bacteroidaceae; genus Bacteroides. Next base: position 12,364 of record CALUIQ010000162.1, read on the forward strand.
CGAGACTCCCGACCACGACCTGCGCAAAGCTACGCACGAGGAATTGGGCCGCATCGGGACGTTGGTGAAAGAAGCAGGACTGGAAGTGAGTGTATCGTACTAAAACTTCACCTCCAGAGTTTCAAATCATAGTTTGCTTCTACTTTCTTTTCTACCTCATCGGGCAAAGCCGGAAAGAAGTCGATGCCCGTGATGCGCTCCACTTGGTCTACCGAGTTGACGTAATGATCCAACGGATGGTTGCCCGAAGTATTCTTGTAGATGAAGCCGATGGCGCGGGGCGGACGGCTATCGACACAAAGTATTACCTTGAAGAAAGCATCGGGCACCGCCACTTTATGCTCCCGCCCGATGGTGCGCGGCTTCCCCTTATAGAAGATGGGGCCACAGGCGATGTAAATACGTCCGTACTTTTCGGCCCACACACGGCAATCGTCCTCCAGTTCCTTCCAATCACCGCGGTTCAAGTTATGATGTTGCGGGCAGATATTGGTCATATAGAAACTCTCTTGCATAGCACGCCAATGCCAACGGTTGTCTGCGGCGGGACACATATGCCCGCGATCCCATCCCGAACGTTTATAATCATCCGTTGTAACCGCCTCACGCTCGGGCAAGTCAGGGTCGGGCAAGAACTTGTCTGTACGGCTCTCCCGCTCCACCAGCCTGTCGCGGTTCAATTCCCAAGCCACCCAATTGGGCACTCTCAGGTCGCGATTATAAGAAACGGTATAAGTGCGGCGTTTCAACAGCTTCTCCGGACGGTCTTTCAAAGGGGCAGGCAATTCGAGGGCATCGGCAGCCTCAACGGTGGGTGTCTGTACCTTTTCCGCAACGGGCAAGGAGAGATGGATGCCTTTTGACTTCAATGCGTTGTTTACCGGTTCATAACCTAAGCAAACGGCTATGATAATCAAGAGGAGGCCCAACCACCCGTTGTTGGAGTTGGACCGCCTTTTATTGCTTCGCACAGATGTTCTTCTTTTCCGAGCCATAATTCTTCTACGATTGGTAATTTGTTTGCAAATGTATACAATTAAATGTATAAAAACACAGAGACACGGAGACACAGAGATTTTATTTCACCCGTTACCGATAGTTCCTCTCTGTGTCTCCGCGTCTCCGTGTTTCACTTTCTTGGTCCATCGCTTCCACGGTATATCCTTGCTTTTCCAACAACTTCAACACGCCACGCTCACCGGGCAGATGTCCCGCTCCCACCACGAAAAGCGTAGAAGCCTGCTTCATAATGCCGGGCATTTGTTTCACCCAGTTAGCATTGCGGCCGTAAATTAATGCCTCTTCCTCTTCGGGAGTACTGTCACAAGCGTTGCCCATCTTCTCCTCCGTGATTTCAAGCAGCTTGTCGAGGTCTTGACTGAGATAGGCTTCCGCCAGCCGACGGGTCATATCTATACCATAATCAATATGCGTGGCCGAGCAATAAAGTTGCTGCGCCTGACGCTTCAAGCTCTGCAGATTATAAAGCACGTTGATTTGTGATTCCACGCTTTCCAATCCGCCCACTTTCTTTCCGGCCTGCTTGGCTTGTGTCTGGAACCACGTGTCGAGCTGCTCTTGCGGATTATAACCTTTCACGGCTTTCACGGACAGCACCACGGCCAGTTGGGCGTTGAGAGCGGCAGGCTTCAGTTTGTCGAACATCGCCAGTTCCATACCTATGTTTTCCTTCACCACCGAGGCAATGCTGTCATACTGGGCTTGCGTAAAAAGGCTTTTCAACGTAGTATCTCCCGGCAACATCATAGCCTGCTGCATTTTCATCAGCATTTCGGGCTTCATCATATCCTCCATAACAAGCTCGCCGTACACTTGTGAAGTCCCGTTCAAGGCTTCCGCCATTCCGGCTATACTGTCCTTCATACTGAGCGGAGCCACGTGATGCGTGCCGAAGATGTACGAGGGTTTCTCCAACCCGTTGCCCGATACTTTCCATAACAATTGCGCGTTGGCGCCCAAAGTGATGCAAAGGAGCATCAAAAGTGCAAAAATCTTTTTCATCGTAGTAAGATTGTTTTTAGTCATACATTCGTTTATTGTTTTCTGATGGTGCAAAGATAAGGCAAGCCGGTGAGGCTTTAGGTTAACGCAATGTTATCATTAGGTTAACGTTTATCCGCATATTACCATTTTCAATACCAAAAATAGCAAACAAATCGATTACTAACAAAATTGTTACTAATAAAGTTGTTAGTAATTGAATGGTACGGCAGACTTATCTACACTTACCAAGCGTTAAATGTGGTAACAAGTTAGGATGAAAGCGAATGATTTTCATTATATTTGTAGATGAGTAATCAATGCAAGGAGAACTATGGGAAGAAATATCATCCGCTTGATATTGTTTGGGCTGGCCATCGCTTGCGCATCGGAGGTGTGGGCGCAGGAAGATAGCGTGCGTTTGCCTAAGGACAGCACCCTTTTACAAGGGAAAAGCAAACTCTTTCCTTCGATGAAGCCGACAATCTCCGAAGATAAACCTTATTATTTCCCAATGGCCGAACCGATGAGACCTCTCCCGAAGTTTACTTTGCCCAAGCGGGAGCCGGACTTACGTTTGCCCTATCAAGAAAACCCCTCACCGATGTTCAAAGGCGATTTCAGTACGGGCGGGCCGATGGCCAGGTGGCGTACGGGGATGTTGGATGCTAAAGGGAATCAAATCACGATGCCGGGGTTGGGACGTCTGAATGAGGCGGCTTTCGGTTTTCAGCAGGAATTGAATGACCGGTTGGCTTTGCAGGCTACGGCTAACGCCATCAAGCTGAATATGGCTTACTTCACCACGCAATCTTTCAGCCTTTCCGGTGCATTGGTTTATCGGGCGCAGGACCATTTGTGGTTCACGGCTTTCGGTTCGGTCAGTGCGGGAGGTTTCCCCAATCTGAGTCCTTATAGTTATGGTGGGACAATGGGATTTGACATCACCGACCGCTTCAGTCTTGAACTGGGTGTACAGCGTTATTACGATGCCACCACGGGGCATTGGGAGATGCGCCCGATTGTGATGCCCGGCTACCGCTTCAACAACGGCTTCAAACTGGAGTTAGACGTCGGCCCGATTATTTATGAGGTGATACGAAGTATCGTGATTGACCACAAAGACCGTGGGGGAGGCCCTACCATTCGCCCCAATGTGCCGGGGTTCAGATGATTCACGACAGTCCCGATAAATCAACCTTGTAAAAGGTCGATGCCGTATTGTTCTTCTCAAGGAACATCACCATATAGATGGGGGCATAGACCATCTTGCCTGCCACGCGCAGATTTTCGTTATTCAACACGAGGGCTTCGGGCAGATCGTATTCACTGCAATCCATAATGTTGGACAAGGCTCGGTGTGTTTCGTAATCTTTACCGGATTTCACTTCAATGGGAAGCACTTTGCCCCCTAATTCAATGACGAAATCCAGTTCACCCCGCTTCTTGTTATTGTAATAATAAGGAGTGATGCCATGTGCTACAAGTTCCTGCGCTACGGCATTCTCATAGATTGAACCGAAGTTGATGTCTTTATCTCCTTTGATAATTCGCATTTGGATTCCCTCGGCATATTGGCTGGCAAGCAGTCCGATGTCACCTTGGAAGAGTTTGAACAGATTGCGTGAGCGGGAGAGCAGAAGGGGTATTTTCGGTTCCTCTACGTTATAGACCGGCAATGCCACGCCTGCGTTCGTCAACCATAAAAAACTATTTTCAACCCGGTCGAACTTCGTATGTTCGTTCAACCGTTTCAATATGAAACGTTTGTTCTTGGCGTTCAGTTCGGGAGGAATGAGGTTGAAAATCTCTTCTATATAAAGTTTGTTGTCCGGGTCATACTGGGAAATATCGCGTTTATAGAGCCGAACAATATCCTGTTGTACAGCCATCACTTCCTGAAGGTTGTTACTCTCCACATATTTGCTCACAGCGGCAGGCATACCACCCACAATCAGATAGAGCCGGAACAAATCCATCATTTTGCCGTGTATAAAGGCATCAACGGGACTACGGTTCTGCCACGCTTCGCGCAACGCCCCAATGACAACATCATTAATGCCTACGCAGGAAATAAATTCCTCAAAATCGAGGGGGTACATCTCTTTAACCCCCATATATCCGACTGGTTCAGAACGAAGGTCTTTCAGCTCTACGCCCAACAGTGAGCCACTCAGGATGTACCGAAACGAACCATCGTCTACAAGAAACTTGATTGCCGTAACGATGTCGGGACATTGCTGCACTTCATCGAAAAAGACAAGTGTTTCACCTTTGATGAGCGGCACGGAGGTGATTGTCGAGAGACGTAGCAAGATGTCACTGCTATTTTTCGCTCCCTTGAACAATTCTACGGCTTCGGGCATCTCGATGAAGTTAATCTCAACGAAACTCTTGAATGTTTTGCCAAACTGCCGGATTGAGTAGGTCTTCCCGGTTTGCCGCGCCCCTGTAATAAGCAGGGCATTACGAGTAGTTTCGTAGTAATTGCGGAGGTAGTTGTCTATCTTTCTTTTTAGCATCACGTTATTCCTATTTATTCAATTATGGAAACCCACAACCATATAATTGCCACTTTTCCAAGACAAATATAGGGTATATCTGCCATTTTTCCAAGGAATATTACGAGGATTTTGCCACTTTTCCATAGAATGGGGACTTTTAAATAGAACACAGAGACACAAAGACACAGAGTTTTAACGTTTAATGATTAATCAATTATCATTTATCATTAAACATTAATCTCTGCGTCTCCGTATCTCAGTGTTTCCAGATATGTCGTTAGAGTTATTGTTTACTCTCCGGCATCATAATCAGTACCCGATAATTGCCTTGCTTCATTACTTTCTGCATAAAAGCGGAGATTTCTTGGGGAGTGATGGACTGGATTAACGCTTCCGAATCAGTACATACTTCGGTAGGAAGCAGGGTGTAGCCGGTCATCTCCGAACACCAATAGCTATTCTTGTGTTCTTGCTCGGCAAGGGTCTTCACCATAAACTCTTTTATCTTGTTCAACTCGGTTTCATCGGTGTGTTGAGCCAGTTTATTGAATTCATCACGGATGATTTCCAAAGCGCGGTCCTTCTTCTCGGGCTTCATTTGGAAGATTGTTTCGTACGCTAAGGGGACATCGGAGAAACGGTGCAGCACGCCTTGGGTGAAAATGCTGTAAGCGGCACCTTCTTTCTCGCGCACCTCGGCCAAGAGTTTGGTGCTGATGAGCTGGGCTGTCATAGAGGTCAGCATACGGTTCTTGAACGAGTAAGGCATTTGGGCGCTCACAATGACAGCTGCACTCCCTTGGGGCACTTCCATCGGCTGGAGGAACTCTTTTTGTTCGTCGCCTCCGTTGATGCCCAGTCCGGAGATGCGCTTGATTTCCGTTTTGTGTGCCGGGTCAGAAGGCAGCGTTGCCAAATATTGCTCAGCCAGTGTTTTCAGTTCCTTTTCATCAATGTTTCCGCTGAAGGCGAAAGTGAAGTCCGCCGCATTGGCCAGTTGTTCACGGACGATGCGCAGGATGTTTTCACGGTTGGCCTGCTCGATGTCCGTTGCACTGGGCACATAGTTGCGAGGCGAAGCGTACAGGTATTCCTGCAATTTCTTCTGGAAGATGAATTGCGGGTTGAGCCCTTGGTTTTGCAGGATACCCTTATACAGGTTCTGTTGGGCGGTAAATTCGTCGGCGGTGATGTTCAAGGCGGTGAAGTTCATATAGATAAGCTCCATCAAGGTCTTCAAGTCCTTGGGTGTGGCGTTGCCCGAAAGGTTGCGGGTATAGTCGCTCAGCTCGATGTTCACCGATACTTGCTTGCCGGCAAGCGCCTTGTTCAAGTCCGCGTAAGTGAAGTTGCCTACCCCGTGCTGCATCAGAACCAACGGCATAAAGGTCAAATCTTTCGTATATTCATCGCCATAGACAGATGTTCCACCTTTCGCCGAGGCTTGGAAGGTGATTTCATCGGCCTTAAAGTCCGTCTTCTTCCAAATCACTTTTACGCCGTTCGACAAGATCCATTCCTTGGCTCCGAACTCAAGACGGTCAGTTTCCTTCACCACCTTTCCGGCTTGAGGCAGTTGGCTGACGAGCGGTTCGTCCTTCACATTGTCCACGTAGGGCGCGATATCTTCAGCCGACACTTGCTTCAGGGTTTGCGCCAATGCGTCAGACGCAGGCACGGCAAGTCCTTCGCGTTCGGGCATCATAGCCACTACGACGATGTTGTGGTCCGATACGATTTGTGCATAGAATTGGTTGATGGCTTCCACGGGTATTTGATTGGCCAACACGTTCATTAGTTGGTATTCCGTTTCGATGCCCGGTATGGGTGTTTTGTCCAAGAAGCCCCGCACGTAGGATTGAGCCAGCTTCTCGTTCTCCTGCTGGTTGCGGTTGTTGTAAGCTTTCTCCAGTTGTGAGAGGTATTCGCTCCGGCAACGGGCATATTCGGTAGCGGTGAATCCGCCTTGTTTGGCACGTAAAGCTTCGCGGTAAAGGGCATCCAAGGCTTCGGATACGTTGTCATTCTTGGGCAAGGCGAAGTAGATGACCGACTTCTTGGTGCTTGCCACGAGGAAATTGTCATGCCGGGTGCCGGCTACGCCAAACTTTGCTTCGGGCTTTTGGCTTAGTTCGTGCAGTCTTTGCGAAACCATCATGTCCGCCATGTTCAGCATATACTCGGTGGTAAGGTAAGCCATGCTTCCGCGCAAAGAGTCGGGCAGAGCATCGTATTTGAACATCAGCTGCACCACGGAATTGGGTTGCTCCTTGTCCGTGCCAACGGCGATAATAGGCTCCTTGTTGTCGGCTACGGGATAGTAGACACGCTCGGCAGGATGGGCCGGCTTCTCGATGGAAGCGAACAATTCCTTGATTTTCGCCTCGATGCGGTCCACGTCTATGTCACCCACCACGATGATGCCTTGCAGGTCCGGTCGATACCACTTTTCGTAATAATCGCGCAAAACCTGGTGAGGGAAATTGTCCACTACTTCCATAGTTCCGATGGGCAGGCGGTGCCCGTAGCGGCTATCGGGATAGAGCGTGGGGAGAATCTTCTCCATAATGCGTTGGTTGGGTGGCGTCTGGCTTCTCCATTCTTCGTGGATGACGGAGCGTTCTTCATCAATAGCTTTCGGGTCTAACTGCAATCCGTCCGCCCAATCACGCAAAATCAGCAGGCAAGTGTCTTGCACGCCAATGCGTTCCGTGGGGACACTGGAAATGCGATATACCGTTTCGTCGATGCTGGTGTAGGCGTTCAGGTTTTGTCCGAACTTCACGCCCACCGACTCCAACCAGGGAATCAAGGTGTTACCCGGAAAATGTTCCGTGCCGTTGAAGCACATATGCTCCAGGAAGTGCGCCAATCCTCGTTGGTTGTCCTCCTCCAAGATGCAACCCACCTTTTGGGCGATGTAGAAGTCCACTTGATTCTTAGGGAATTCGTTGTGGCGGATATAGTACGTCAGTCCGTTGTCCAGTTTCCCGATTCTCACTTCCTTGTCCGTAGGCACGGGCGGGATTTGTTGTTGCGCCTTTAATCCGGCGGGTAGGCAGAGGCATCCCGCCATCAAGAGGAATGCCCATTTTAGGATTCGTTTCATTGTTCTTTTCAGTTTACCATTAATATTTATTTAGATATTGCGCTTGCAAAGGTCACCTTTTTTTTACAAACGCAAGTCTACGCTTATTTTTCTGTATTGAAACGTTCCGTTTCTTTTAGGATATACCGCTGGTCGCCCTCGTTCCACACATACGTCTTCTTGTCTGTCACCTGTCCTTGGGCGTTGTAAGTGAAATCCATTTTCAAGAGCCGTTTCAGGTATTTGCCTTCGTTGAGGGTGTAGACTTCTTTGTGAGAGAGACGGTTGCCGTCCATACTTACGTTATACACGAGGTTGTCTGAAGATACGCCTGCGGCTGAGATAAGAGCAGCCATTACTACATTTGCAATCATAATCGTTACTTTTTTATTTTTTGGTTATACATTTCTTTTGTTTTGATGTTGCAAAGGTAGGGCGTGAAAAGGAGGCTTTAGGTTAACGTTACGTTATCATTAGGTTAACGTTTTCGGAGCATTTTAATTATAGAGGGGAATTTAGCGCGCACAAGCGCACTTTAATGAAGAATTAAGAATGATGACTATCCGCTATTAAAAACAATCAAAAGATGTTTTGAGCGAAGCTAATGAAGAATTGATTATGTGCACTGACAGCGCAGCCTAAATTCTTCATTCATCATTCCTAATTCATCATTCATCATTTATCATTCATCATTCTTAATGTCCCCGTAGTAGAAATCCGCGTTCTTGGTATATGCTTGCGGGGCGGGATAAGCGACTTTCCTTGTTTTATCCGTAATCTGTGCCACATCTCCCGCTTGCATATTGATTTCTATCACACCATTGTCTCCGGATACCAGTGTAAACGGCACCTGTTTTCCTTGGTTATTCCGTACCTGTATGCTTGCAGGCGACATACCGGTTTGCAGGCGGCACAATCCGCCCTTCTCGCTTTCCACCTGTATGAACACATTCTTACCGTCCTGTCGGGAGGCACTTACTAAGAAAGCTCCTTTGGCCCGCAGGTTAATGAACGATGCATTCCTCCAAGCTGACGGCATACCGTAAAATACACGGATTTTATCGCCCCAATCTTGCATATAGAATTCGTGCAGCGTAGAAACCGCAGCCATCGGTGTCTCAATAACGGGTCCCGATTCCGCATAGAGCGTGTTGGGTTTGACAAACCGTTGAAGGAATACCTCCATTTGTTCCAAAGCACCGTCTCCATCCCCTTTGCTGGCCAACATAGCAGCTTTCCCGGTTCGTGAATATCCTTGGTTGCCCTTCCATCGGCTTACGCTCAGTTCCATCTTCGGACGGTCTTCCGCATTTTCCCAGTCCAGCATATGATACGGATAAATCATAAACAAATGGGAGTAATGGCGGTGGGAAGTGTTGGTGAATTCATACTTATCGCTGACCTTAAATCCTGTTTCCTCACTGTAGGGGAAATCCACCAAGTTGTTCAAGAAGTCTTTCCATTGGGGCAGCATAGGGTCATTCAGGTGATAAGTCGTGTCGATGTCTATCAAAGTTTGCAATCCCCAGCGCAGGTTGGCGAGGTCATAAGTGGCATTAGGACCGATGTTGTCTTGCGCATATTCCGGTGAGGCTGTCGGCGGAAGTCCATATTTCCCATTGTGTTCGGTACGGATGTGGAAGAACAGGTTGACCGCGGACTTCAGTAACGGGAACAACCTTTCCGTCAACTGACGGGTATCCCCGTACGCCAAGCAATGTTGCCAATAATAGAATAAGGTCCAAGTCAAGTTACCTGCTTCGTATTGGTTCCTGCCGACGGTCGTAGCGGGATCAAGAGGAGAGTGAAAGTCGTAAGTTGCCGAACGGGGAAGACAAGCGGCATCCGTCCAAGTCTCTTGGCCGGCAATGTCGGTCACGTTGCGGCGCAAGTTGTCACGGTTGTTCCACAACGCATCCCACAAAGGTTGCGCCAATTCGCCCAAGTTGGCCTTCACCTGCCAAGAATAAGTCAGCTGAATGTTCAGGTTCATCCAAATGGCAGTCCACGGGGTGTCCCACGTCGGCCATACCCCCTGCAAGTCCACGACTGGTTTACCGGGACGTGCGGTAGAAGCGAATTTATAGTATTGCGCCCAATAAAAACTTTCAAATCGCTTGTCGGGGAAAGTGACAAAAGCCGCTTTCCGATAGAAATCGTGCCACCATTCCGTATGTTCATCTTCCAATCTTCCGGAAGATTGTTTGAGTCCGCTTTGGACGGTCCGTATAGCAGAAGCCACCGCATCCTATTCACGGTTTTCCTGCGACACCGTAGCCACAATGCGCCGTTTGTTTCCTTCCCGCACTTCCCTCCATCCTACGACGTACACCCTTGCCACGGTTTGAAACGTCGTGTCTGTCACCAATTTCTGCACCAATAGGTTAACACCGTCCCGAACGTATCTTTCAGGAGCCGGATTTGATTTCCCATCCCGATTCAAGTAATCTTTGGGAGCCGTTCCGTTAAAACGGTAACGGGGGCTGATTGCTTCTTGAGGAACAAAGTCCCAAACATAATCCGTTCCCCGCCAGAGGCTTCCGTCTCAAACACGATATAATCCTTACTGGCGTGGACATACGTTTGGAAGTCTATTCGACCTTTGTCCGTTTGGAATGTTCCTCGCGTGATGGCGTCATAAAGGGAAAGCGTCACATTTTCCGATGTAACGTTACCTTGCGTACACAAAGTGAAGTAGCCGATAGGCAAGCGTGCCGAATTGAAGAGACCATAAGGCGACCGGGCTTCGGTCACGTCACTCCGGCCTACATTCAGGCGGTAAACATTGTCCGTCAGTTTATAGAAGTTGGTGCCCAACAATCCGTTACCCATAATGGCACCGGCATAATACCCCGTGCGCAGGCGTCCGTCTGCCGAACGCTCTACCGGGTCAGGCGTCAACCGATTCCAACGCATCTCGTGCCGACTCAAAAAAGCCGCCCAATCCATCTGTTCCGTTGTTACTTTGCCGGGATTGTTCCCCCAGACCGTGGCCGGTTCTCCCCAAGCTGCTACCATCATCAGCAGGCAGCCCATTACATTTTTGACATTTAATAGTTTCATCAGTTATTAAATATAATTTAGCATTAAGGCAATCATAAAATCAATACTTAAAAAGTTATGCGGTGCTAACTTATATGCAATATTCGCAAAACTTCTCGACATTTGCAAACAAATGGTCGGGAACATAAAGAAATCAGTGTGTGTCCCACCAAGACCTCTTATTAAAAATAGAACTACAATCTACAAAGAGACATCCCTAAAGAATGACCTGCTGTAGATTGTAGTTCAAATTCCTGACACTTATGGTTTCTTAATAAGAAGCCAACTGTCGGTGAGCTGATTCTTGTTTGGCGCGATAACGAAGCAAAGCTTCCAAATAGTAATAATCAGCATAAACAAGAGGCACATCTATTTCATTGCCATGCGGAATGCTCCCGACACAGTGTTTCAGCAAGAAATTACAATTGGTACCAGGTTGCGCCAAATATTCCGATGAAGTAAGGCTGCTTAAGATATGTTCGGCCGCCGTCCAATATTTACTGCCATTCTCAACATAATCGCTTAATTCTAAGAATGCAGAAGCGGCTATTGCGGCAGCGGAAGCATCACGGGGAATGGTCGGGAAACGTTGCGGAGCATATTTCCAATCAGGTACATACCCATCCTGTCCGGCATTGAAATCCCAATAAGGGACGCCATCTTCTGGCAAATTAGGGTGATTCAACCAGAAATCGGCTGTGTGGCAAGCCATCTGAAGGTAATATGGATTCCTTGTCTCACGATAAGCCATCGTATATCCATAAATAGCCCACGCTTGTCCGCGTGCCCAAGTGGAATTGTCCGAAAAGCCTTGGCAAGTGGCTTGGTGAAGTACTTGGCCGGTTTGTTCATCGTAATCAACCACATGGTAGCTACTATAGTCTTGACGAAAATGGTTGCGTGCCGTTGTCATAGCGTGCGTATTGGCAATATGGGCATAAATGGTATCTCCGGTCATCCGGGTGGCAAAATAAAGCAACTCCAAGTTCATCATATTGTCAATAATAACCGGATAAAACCATTCGTCTTTACCATTCCACGCTTTACGGTAGTTCCAAGACTCAATGCAACCCGTCTTTTCATTAAAGCGCGTACACAAGGAACGAGCCGATTCAATCAAGATATCTTTGTAGCGCTCGTTACCTGTCAAACGATAGGCGTTGCCGAAACTGCAATACATCAAGAAACCGATGTCATGATGATTGGTCAACTTCTTCAACGGTTCCAAAGTCTCTGTCCACTGGATGGCCGCTTGTTTCCACAGGTCTTCGCCCGTGTATTCATACAAATACCATAGACACCCGGGATAGAACCCTTCAGTCCAATCGTTCATCCGCGTAGTGTACAACTTCCCATCCTTGATTGTGCGCGGATATTTTCCTGGCTCGGGGTTTTCTTTCAACTGTGCGGACAATTGCTCCTCGGCTATCCTAAAACCGTGCTCCACAATGTTTTTTTTCGCATCCTGTGGTTGACAAGAAAATAAAAAGAAGCACGTAAACGCCATTAATCCGTATTTTTTCATATTCATAACCGTTCTCATTTTTTGCAGGCATCTATATGCCATTATCCTTTCATAAGCAATCCGTTTACCTGTTCCTAACCTATAATACACCGGGAAACGGACATATAGATGCCTGACAATATGGTTACCAACCTTCGTTTTGTTTCAAATTACCGTTCTTGAACAGTTCGGAGTTCGAGATTGGGTAGAAGTACATCTGCGGTTCTACGACACGGGTCTCATACAATTGTTTGTCATAGGAAACTTGATCCCCGTTCTTTGTCACCTGCACCTTATAGATGTCAGCGGTTTGTTCCAACTCGTTCCAACGGCGTACGTCCCAAAAACGATGCCCTTCAAATGCCAACTCTACCCTACGTTCGTTCTTCAAACGCTTGATGAAGTCTTCCTTAGACAGATTGTTCGGGTAAGGAGGCATCTTTACGTCACTCCGGTTGCGCAACATATTGACAGCCTCCAAGGCGGACATAGGGAATTCCGCATCCTTGTAAGTAGGCGAGTCAAAAGCGTTCACCATAGCTTCCGCATAGTTCAGCAGGATTTCGCCATAACGGAACAAAATCCAACTATGGAACCTCTTAGTCACCGTACTACCCGGTTCAAAACTAATGTCGTTATTGACGTATTTCTTCAGATAATATCCAGTCACGGTGGCGTTATTCAGCGGCAAGGCGTTGGCTCCTCCTTCCCAAATCTCCAAAGTGTTGTCGCCCGGCCATTGCATTCCGTTGTAAGCGATGGTCATTGCCAAACGGGGGTCTCTGTTCTGATAGGGATGGGCACGCATTTCCGCATTGTTCCAATCGAAAGACGTCCCGTCCGTCATTTCATAGGCACTGACCAAATTTTCTGTCGGGCAAGTCGACGTTTCTCCGCCTTCAACCCCCATCGGGAAATTGTATTGTTCAAAAGTCCCGCTTTCTGCCACGGTACGAACCAATATGTTCTCTATCGCCGTGTTGTTTTTTTCATCAAACAAGGCGGAATAACTGCTCAATCCATAACCTAACGCAGAAGCCTGGCCTATAATTTCATAAGCCGACCGGGCGGCCTCCTTCCACTTCTCCTTGTCATCAACCGAATAGAGCGGGCTTGCCAGATACAGTCTCAAACGCGATGCCAAGGCCATAGCGGCTCCCCGCGTAATACGTCCGGTTTCTTTGTCCATCAGACCGTCTTCAAAATTCACGGGCAACAATGTCTTCAACTCATCACATTCCCGCAGTATGAAATCAGCCACTTCTTCAAAAGAAGAAGGCTCTACTGCATTCGCCTGTTCGGCGGTCAATACTTCAGTGACCAAAGGTACATTTTGGTATCGTCTGATCAACTCAAAATAGTAATAGGCGCGCAAGAAACGGACTTCATATTCATAATATTGGAACATCTTCATCCAGTTCTCATAATTGTCATTGTACTGCCAATCTTCAAAGGTCAATCCTTCGGCCTCTTTCAGATACACGTTTGCAGCGCGGATGCCTTGATAATAATGCGACCATTGGTCATCGACCACCGCGTTGGCTCCCCAAGTACCATTGACAAAACGCTGTACGTCCGAAGTCTGATAGACGTGTACCGCATCGTCCGTTCCGGCATCTTGCATAGCACCATCAATGTTACAAAAACCATTGGGCAAAAAGCTGTATACGTGGGTAGCCAATTGCTTGGTCCGGTCGTAACTGGAGACAATGTCTTCTATCGTATACACGGAAGTCTCATCACAGTCCAAGAAATCACAACTTGTAACGGAACATACACACAAGCTGCTTATCAAATAATATTTCAATATGTTCTTTTTCATTGTTCTCGATTTTTAGAATGATAAATTCACACCAAAAGTATATTGCGTCATCAATGGATGAGATGCTTTTACCGCTTCCGGATCCATCACGTCCATCTTATTCCACGAGAATAAATCATGGGCACGGGCAAACAACTTAGCTTTTTTCAAGAATCCTACTTTCTTAAGCATATCGGCAGGGAACCGATAATAGAGCTCCAAGGTTCTAAGCTTTAAATAGGAAGCATCGGCCACCCACAACGTATTCGTGTTATAGTTATTATCAGAGCCGCTATAAGTCAGTCGCGGGTATTTCGCCTCAGGATTCTGTGGCGTCCAACGATTCTCATAGTAGTGGGTGGAGATGGTATTGTTGTTTATCAACGGCCAATATACACTGTTCACGTTCATGATTTTGCTGAAGTTACCCACTCCTTGGAACAAGGCGTACAGACCTATCCCCTTATATTCGGCACCGAGGTTGAACGAATAATAAATCTCAGGAGACGTGGCGTTGTAACCCAATGCCACCTGGTCGTAACTGTCTATTCGCTTGTCGCCATTCTGGTCCTTGAACATCAAGTCACCGGGCTTTACGGTAGACAGGTATTGTTTTACCTCACGGTTGTCTATTTCTTCCTGGCTCTGGTAGATACCCACCACTTCATAACCAAAAATCTGACCTACCGGACGCCCCGTGCGGTTCAGGTATCCATAAGGACGGTACTCTTCGTTCATTTCCTTTATTTCATTGGCCGCATACGAGAACATACCTCCTATGTTATAGTGAAAATCACCGATACGGTCGTTCCAATTGGCGGAAATCTCCATACCGTAGCTATCTACTATTCCGCTGTTCTGTTTCGGTGCAGTGATACCCAATACGGAAGACACGGAACCAGTCGCATCCACAAGGATGTCCGTACGGTGGTCGTAGAATCCGTCCACACTCACCGACAAACGGTTCCATCCCATAAAGTCCAAACCAATATTTGCCTTGTGGGATTTCTCGTAGGTAAATCCGGCTACTCCCAACTGAACTTCTTTCATACCTCCCGTTGAAGTCGGGTTGTCTTTAAAATAATAGCTGTTTCCCGTTCCATAATAAGTCATATATAAACCTGTCGCATCATAGTCCGCACGACCGGCTACGCCATACGAAGCCCTCAACTTCAAGAAATCCAGCCAATCGGCTTCCATAAATTGTTCTTCAGACAGAATCCAGCCCAATCCTACCGAAGGGAAAATTCCCCAACGGTTTCCCGGCTCCAACACACTGGATGCCGAACCGGAAAGAGAAGCGTCCAACAGGTAACGGTCTTTGTACACATAATGTACCTGTCCCACTACGTCCATAAACGCAGTTGTCTTATAACGGTCTTTTTGCGTGTTTTTATCCATTGCATACAATAAGGTCGCATTCAGTTTGTGGTCTTGTCCCCAAGAACGGGTATAGTCGGTACGTGCCTCGAAGTTGAAATGGTTGGAATTGGCACCCACGCTACTGCCAAAACTAAGGTTTCCTTCGTTACGTAGAGTGGTGTAGTTCCTTTCTCCCGTAGCCCAATCCAAAGTAGTCGACTCGTATCCAAAGTTCTTGGTATTGTTGTCCCAATAAGTGGCATAGTTGTCCAAACCGAACTTCACGCCGGCCGACAGCCCTTCCACAAGGAAACCCAAATCTTGACGCAATGACAAGTCCGCAAACAGGACACGCCCCTGCGAGCGGGCATACCCAGTCCCCGCGATATAACCAATCGGGTTGTTGGAGTAAGAAGTGGTTCCTCCAAATACATTGTTCGCCGTCTTGATAGGGAAAGCACCGGAAGGTACCCGGTATAAGGCACCAAAGATATTATCTGTTTGCGTTCCCGGACGGTTATGTTCGGAGAAGTTTCCAAACATATTCAGTTTCAACTGGGTCGTCGGACTTATTTCAATATCCAAATTGGTACGTATGTTCAAACGTGAGTATTTGAACTGGGTCGAGTAACCGTCATTCCAGTCTGTGGGTTGCAAGATTCCCCTGTCGTCTAAGAAATTCAATTGGGAGAAGTATTTCACGTACTTTCCTCCACCACGAGCCGAAAAGGTAATGTTGTCACCGTAACTATGATCCCTCAACGCCTCGTCCATCCAGTCGACATTGGGATAAACATCCGGATAAGTACCTTCCTGGAAGGCCCGCAGTTCGTCCGCGTTGTAACGAGGAGACAAGCCATCGTTCATCAAACCCTCGTTCAAAGCCTGAGCATAGGTATAACCGTCTACGAAGTCTGGCAAATTGCGGGGCGTTCCCATATTGAACTGGTAAGAAAAGTCAATTTGCGGGCCTGATTCTATTCCTCGCTTCGTCTTTACTAAAATAACCCCATTCGCTCCCTTTACTCCATAAAGGCTGGTAGAAACCGCATCTTTCAGGACAGTAACCGATTCTATCTCCGTAGAGTTCAAATAATCCAATGAACGCTCAAAACCATCCACCAAGACAAGGGGAGATTTGGTACTCATGGTACCTACTCCACGAATAAGCAGGGAAGCGCCATCGTTCCATGCGTTGTTCGGGTTTTGAAGCACTTGTAAGCCCGGTAATAATCCATACAGCAAGTTAGATGCGTTTATAGCTGTTTTATGGCTTAAATCTTTGGTGGTCGCAGTTGCCGCGGCAGCTGTGGACTCTTTCGCATTGTAAGAAATCCCGCGCCCGTAGTCTGCCGTTTTCATCGTCTTATCCATCCCGCTGACAGACAAACTGTCCGTTGTTTGCCCCCAAACGGTCGATGAACAAATAGTTCCTACAATTAAAAGCTTTATATAATTTTTCATCGCATTATCTTTATTATATTTATAATTGATTTATTCCCAACCCGGATTTTGAATCAATCCGTAGCCTTTATTTACTTCATCCGAAGGGAATGCACTCAAATAATTTCTTGGAGAGAACTCTTTCTGCCAAGCACGTTCCGACAGCTGGAATGTCTCAAACTTGTATTCTCCGGTCGTCTTGTGCTTGAACACCCGCAATCCGTGCAAATGTTTGGAGAAGATGTCCTCACGTTTCCAACGGACCAAATCGAAGAAACGGACTTCCTCGCTCCAAAACTCACAAGCGCGCTCACGCAGGATAGCTTCACGCAATTCCTCTTGACTCATCGACTTGTCCAAATCACCTAAACCAACACGACGCCGTACTACATTGACATAGTCAAAAGCATCCATCCCCAGTTCGTCCGCCACATTGGCACGTCCTAATTCGTTCAACGCCTCAGCGTATGACAAATAAATCTCAGACATACGGAGCAACGGCCATTGCATTACCCTGTTTTTAAACTCTCCGCCATCACGATCCAAGCCAAATTTGAAAGCCGTAAGACCATTTTGAATGCTTGCCGCGTCTATCGGATAAACGCCAAAGTTCTTTCCTTTGGGATAGTTGACCTTGTCATTCGAGTCTTCTTGGTACAACTGGATGGGATTCCCCTTGAAGTCATCCCCATCGATATAGATGGTCTCATACAGACGCGGGTCACGATTCTGGAAAGGATTCTTCGCCTGTTCCGGATTGTCCCAACTGAAGGTTGAACCGTCCGCCATTTGGAACTGGTCAAACAGTTCTTTGGTCGGACCGAATCCTCCCCAACGGATGCTTTGAATCAAAAGGGAATTCTGATTCGTGGTACGGATATTGCGGAAAGTGGCAATTAAACTCTCCGTAGTACCTCTCTTGTAGTAGGCATCCCGGAAAGCGCTCCGGTACGTCCCTTTTTCCGATTCCCCAGCTTCCACCAGTTTATAATAACCGTTTGTACGTACCGCCTTGAAGAATTCCAAACCGGCTTTGGCGGCATCTTCCCAACGGCTTTGTTGGTAGTCGCCATACCACGTCAGCAAGTTGTCGGACGCTTCACCCGGATAGTACGCCTCGTTGCTATTGAATAACGGGCTGGCCGCAAACAGCAACACCCGTACTTTCAGAGCCATAGCCGAAGCTTTGGTCACACGTCCATACCAGTTGTCTTGCTCGCTGGCGGGCAATGTCCAAGGTAAGTCGGGACAAGCGATGGCGTCATCCAAGAGCTGCATAATAAAGTCTACCGTTTCAGCGACTGTTGAACGAGCCGGAAACTCTATTTCCTCCGCTGACAAACTATGGTCAATGAGAGGAAGACCTCCATAGTGGCGGAACATATTCGCATAGAAGATAGCTACCAAGATTTTAGCTTCCGCTTTCATACGCGACTTTTCCTCCGCCGTCATATCCGGAACTCTATCTACATTCTCATAAAACAACCATGCATGACGGATACCCTTCCAAGAGCCAAATTCATTAAAACGGAACTTCGAGATATTATCCATACCTATCGTACCCGAGCCATTAGGGTTTTCCACATCAGCCGTATATTTGCCCGGATAATAGATCTGCCGCTCGCCACTGTCATTCACATTTGTATGTGCCAAGTCGGTCAATCCTTCGATACTACCTTTTTTCATCGCTGTGAAATAGTTGGAAGTGCCATATCCATAAGGTAAATAGTCATAGCTATTCCACAACACACGTTGGGCGTACTCCGCCGTAGAGAAAATAGTGTCAATCGTAATGTCTGTGCTTGGGGGCTTCTGCAAGAATTTTTCTCCTAAAGCGAAATCTTCACAAGAAGTCAGCGTAAAAAACAGCCCGCTAAGCAATAATAAATATGTCTTTAAACTTTTCATCGTTCTTACTTTTAAAGGTTAGAAACCAAGTTTTAATCCAAAATTAACCACCCTGATCAATGGATAAGAAGGACTGAGCGTATTCGTCGTCTCAGGATCTAAAACGTCCAGACTGTCGAAAGTCAACAGATTATATCCGGACATATAAATGCGCAACGAACCAATATGGGCTTTAGACAGTAACGACTTGGGGAAAGAGTACCCTACTTCCAGATTCTTCAGTCGCAAATAAGAAGCATCGCGCAGCCACAAGTCAGACGCTTGGTAGTTATGTTTCTTGTTCTCAAAAGAGATGCGGGGTGCTTTAGCAGAATTACCCTTCTCCGGAGTCCAAGCTTCGTCCACTAAATATTTCAGCAAAGACTTGTTGTTCTGTTCGCCGAACGGCTCTCTGTAAATCTGTTGCAACATACGCGATGTCTTTGTAGCCCCGGTCCAAGTCATACTGACATCAAATCCCTTGTACGAGAAGCCCAAGTTTATACCACCCGTCAACAACGGATAAATAGGATAGCCGATGGCACTTTGGTCGCGATAGTCAATAATCATATCACCACTCAAGTCTTTGTATTTCACATCACCCGCATTGGGTACAAAGCCGCTGCCATAGTCGGGCATAGTCACGCCTTTCGCCGTGGCGTATGCAGCCGCCTCTTCCTCCGTGAAATATCCGTCAAACTGGTAGCCGAAAGATTGCCCTACGGGCTTTCCGGTCTTCATCATATAGTCAAATGGTTGCGGGATTTCATCCATAAATACAATCTCGTTTTTAGCATAAGAGAGATTTACGCCCACGGAATAAGAGAAATCAGAACCGATTCGGTCGTCCCAGTTCACGCTGATTTCATAACCTTTGTTGTCCACCTTACCAATGTTTGCCGTCGGCAGGGTCACCGCCAAATATCCAGGCATTACTTGCCGGGAGGTCAAGATGTCTCTACGGTGTTCTATGAAATAATCGAATGTTGTTTTCAAACGGTCGTCAAAGAAGTACAGGTCTACACCGTAGTTTTGTTTCACGGCCGTTTCCCACGTCACGTTTGGATTTCCTTTTTTAGACTCGGCAGCAAGGATAACGTTGGAGGAGTTGTTGATACCGAAGTTATATCCGTTACCATCGCCATCGGGGTCATAAACATCCGGCAAGTAAAGGAAGCGGGAGTTGTCGCTGGTGCGGTCGTTACCCACCATACCCCACGACGCGCGTATCTTAAAATAACTGAGGTAGGGTTTCAGACTTTTCATAAAGTTCTCTTCAGAAATAATCCAGCCCACCGAACCTGCGGGGAACAAGCCGAAACGTTTGCCGGGAGCAAAGTTCTCTGACCCATTATAACCCACGCTGAAATCTGCCATATAGCGAGTATTCCAATCATACGTTGCACGTCCAACAAAACCGATATAAGCACGAGGAATTCCCGGATAACTGCCTGCCGGATAGTATCTCATAGACTGGTTGTACATAGCCAATGCAGATACGTGATGCATACCAAAGTCGCGTTGGTAGTTGAGAGCGGCTTCCATATACCAGTCTCTCGACTTGCTGGAACCGGTCGAAAATCCCAACGGAGACTTCTCGTGTGTTTTCTTCAGCAGGACAGAACCATCTTCCTGAATAACGGCTTCGTACAAATCGCCATTAGCCGAGGTGCGGTTTTTGGTAGCTGTGGTACCGCTGTTGTACGATGCTTTCACCGATGCTCTTAACCCCTTGGTCACGAAGTCCAGCTTTTGCTCCAATGTAAAGTCAAAGTTCAACGTGTTTCCCAGTGAGCTACGATAGCCCTTACCATAGAAATTCTGCAACGGGTCTGCAACAGAACCCATCGTGGCAGGCAAAATAGTCGGGTCGGTCTTGATTCGTTTCCCGTCTACCACACCGACACCCGCAAAGGGAGGAGCTTCGTAAATTTCACGGAACAAATAGGTCAAACTCGAAGACGAGCCATTGTTGTAATTAGGAGTCCGCTGATTGTTGAGCCGTCCACCCAGGTTTATTTTCATAGTGGTGGTCTTCGTCACATCGATGTCCAAGTTGATACGGTAGTTATAACGG
The DNA here is from genome assembly GCA_944320735.1 of uncultured Bacteroides sp. Classification (GTDB taxonomy): domain Bacteria; phylum Bacteroidota; class Bacteroidia; order Bacteroidales; family Bacteroidaceae; genus Bacteroides. Next base: position 33,073 of record CALUIQ010000162.1, read on the forward strand.
TTGTACTTATAGTTGCTGTCATAATCCGTCTCATAAGTCTTGAACAAACCATCCTGCGTAAACACACCCAATGAAGCAAAATAACGTACGGATTTGGCTCCGCCGGACACCGTGAAGTTATGCTGGCTCTGCCAAGCCGATTTCTTTATCAACAAATCGGTCCAATCCACGTCAGGATAAGCCAATGGGTTGCTATGCGTACGGAATCCCTCCAAGACCTCCGGCGTAAAAGGCAACTCGTCTTCGGGCGTGCCACTTGCCAATTCTGCCTGATTGTAAACGGAAGCATATTCGTAGCTATTGGCAAACTCTGGGATGCGGGTAGGCATCTGCAGACCGAATGAAGTAGAGAAATTAACCTTCGCCTTACCTTCCTGTCCACGCTTAGTGGTCACCAAAATAACACCGTTCGCACCGCGCACACCGAACACAGCCGTAGCGGAAGCGTCTTTCAATACGGTAATGTCTTCAATTTCATTAGGATCCAACTGACCGAACGAACGTTCCACACCATCCACCAATACCAATGGAGATGACAGTCCTTCCGACAACGATCCTACACCGCGCACATACAAAGTGGCGTCATCCGCACCGGGCTGACCGGAACTTTGCACGCTGGACAAACCAGTTACCTTTCCGGACAGCGCATTCGTGATACTACCCGTAGGTGCTTTCAAAATTTCATCCGACTTTACAGAAGAAAGGGCACCCGTAATCGTGACTTTCTTCGTGGTTCCGTAAGCGATAACTTGCACCTCGTCAAGCGTGGTCACATCTTCACTCAAGTGAATGGTCAGTTTAGCCTCTCCTTTATAAACAATCTCTTTATCTTGATAACCGATAAAAGAGACCAAGATAGTAGAGCCGATGGGAATCTTCAAGGTAAACTCTCCATCCATGTTGGTTACGACACCTGTCGTGGTGTTCTTAATGCGCACCGTGGCACCGGCCACAGGCCCCATATCGTCCAAGACGACACCGGTCACAACTTTTTCTTTTGGCTGCTGCATGGCAACCGTTGGCTTGAGATGATTTTCATCTCCTAACGCCTTACCAGAATGTAAGGTTAACAAAGCCAAAACAAACAAACAAATCTTGTGCTTCATAAAAATTTGAAGGTAGATTTTTGTGATTAACAATAAATTTAATAACTCTCATTTGCCACCCGCTACATCATATTATCAAACGGGGTGACACCGCAAATTAAGATACTTTTCATTTTTTAAAGTTAATCATATTGTGTAATAAAGGTGCAGGAACTGTACCCGGTACAATTTGGGCACCTATCCGTACAATTTGGGCACATTCCGTCACCATCTATCTTTGGTTTTACTAAATGGAACCAAAGTTTATTTTGGAAAATGATTTAGCGCACTCCTTCACTCCTAAAGATAAAAACCCAAGTATCCAATAATAAATGGCAAAGTAAGCAAGGATACTTGGCAAGGCCAGTAAGCTTACTCATTTAGCACAAAGAAAACAAAAAAGGATATTTGGGGATGAACAAAAATTACAAAAGCGAAGAAGGAGAAAATTTGTCCCATTTCAAGTTACTAACTTAAGAGGGGAATGTTTCTAACATAGAAGGGGAATGTTAGAAACATTCGGGGGCTATGTTAGAAACATTCCCAAAACTCGCTTGGAAGAGTTTCGGGCGAGGATGAATTTCTTCTTGGAAAACTATTCCAAAATACTTACAATCAAGTTACACACTATCTCCGCTTTCTTTCTTACGGTAAGCTTGGGGAGACACTCCATAGAAGTTCTTAAAACTGCGGCTGAAATACCGTGGCGAAGAAAATCCCAACCGGTAGGAGATTTCCGCAATATTAAGTTGAGGTTCGTTTTGCAGCAGGGACAGTGCTTCCTCCAACTTCATCTTTAGGGCGAATTCATTCGGCGTCAGCCCAGTAATCTCTTTAATGCGGGCAAACATTTTATTGCGTCCTATATGCAGTTCGGCAGCCAGCATATCCATATCAAATTCCGGATTGTCGAAATTACTACGGATGATATCCGTCACTTTGTCCAACAGTTTATGATCCAACTCGGAAAGTACCCTCACTTCTTGCCGTGGCACGTCCCTTTGACTGGCGGCAGAGACTTTCCCCAACAAGGCTTTCCGATTGGCCAGCAAATTGCCGCAGCGTGTCAACAGCAGCTTTACATTGAAAGGTTTGGGTATGTAGGCGTCCGCACCAAACTGATACCCTTCAATTACATAGTCCTCTGACACTTGGGCTGTCAACAAAACAACCGGGACATAGGCCAGTTCCAAATTGTTTTTAATCTTATGACACATCTCCTTACCGGACATCACAGGCATCATCACATCGCTTACAATCAAATCCGGATGCAAGGAACAGGCCAACTCGTAGCCCTCCTGCCCATTCGCGGCTTGATGAACCTGATAAGAAGAGTGGAAGATTTCAACCAGCATCTTCCTCATTTCCACATCATCCTCCACAACGAGGACAACGGGCCGATTGGCATTTTCCTTATCCGGAACAGATTCGGGCTGATCCTCTTCCGTTTCCTCCGCTACCCATTTCACAGTGTGCTCGTCAGTTGTCAACAGTTCATATTCGTGTTCAAGTTCTTCTGCCGAGAAGTGTTCGTTGCCCAAAAGCAAGCTGACAGTAAACTTACTTCCTTTTTCCACCACGCTTTCTACACGGATACTCCCATGATGGGCCTCAACGATTCCTTTACTGAAAGCCAAGCCTATGCCACTCCCGGTTTCTTGGATATCCACCTTATTATTATTCCCTTGATAGAACCGCTCAAAAATCTTAGAATGGGCATCGGTCGGGATGCCACAACCGGTATCAGCAATCGTTATTTCCACATTCTTTTGCAAACGATGGATGATTACCGTTATGCTGCCATGCGCAGGAGTGTACTTGAACGCGTTTGCCAAGAGGTTATAAAACACCTTCTGCAATTGCATGGGATCAAACCACACTAAAATCTCCGTCTCTACACAATCAATAGAATAGTTGATACTCCGCTGCTTGGCCCATTCATCAAAAGAAGAACAAACATCTTTGACTAACGCAACGATATTCCGACATTCCACTTTCAACTTTAAGAAGCCCTGCTCTTGCTTGCGAAAATCAAGCAACTCCGTTATCAGGAAACGTAAGTGCAATGCGTTCCTATAGATATTGCGCATCTTCCTGGCAGCTACCGGAGAAAAATTCTCGGTTTGCAGCAACATTTCAGTTTGTCCCACAATCAGTGTCAACGGTGTGCGGAATTCATGAGATATATTAGTAAAGAAGCGAAGTTTCATTTTATTGACTTCTTCTATCCGTTCTTTCTCAACCCGTTCGTTTTCCAAAGAGACAGCCAATTGTTGCCGCGCCCGGCGTATCCGCCACAACCCATAAAAGACACCCAACAAAACCAATAGATAAGTCAAATAAGCCCATCCGTTGGCGAACCAAGGGTGATGGATGTGAATGCCCAAAGCTATTTCCTTGTTGTACGAAGCCCCCAACTTGTTCCCCGTTTCGCGCACCCGCAACCGATAATTTCCGGGAGGCAAATTGGTATAGTTCAATTCATAATGGTCAGTAGGTATCCATTCTTCGTCAAACCCCTCCATTTTATATTGGTAGGCGGTGGTGCGGTCTAAAGCGATATAGTTGGAATTGGCAAAAACCAGCGAAATATTATTTTGGTCATAAGCCAAATCTACCTTCTGTGTGAAAGGCAAAGACTGTTTCAGGATGCCATATTTCCCTTCCGGAACGACTCTCTTATTATTGACAGACAAATTAGCGAAATAGAAATTGGCATCCGCCTTGTATGACTCGTAAAGCTCCCTTTCATTAAACGCCATCATCCCATTTACCCCTCCAATGTAGATGCGGTCATCACCCGCAATGCAGATGCCTCCTCCCTCCGTAACCGCGGAAATCATCCCTTTATTCGCCTGCAACTCGATGGAACGCACCGTACCGTTGAATGGGGAATAAATCGAAATTCCCCGGTCGTTGGTTATCAATATATGGTTCATAGGCGTTTCAGCCAAGTTATAGCAATAATCGCTCAGCAAACCATTCTTGCCCGAAGTATAATGCTGAACACTATCGGTTACATAATTATACGAAAAGACTCCGGAACCTAACGTGGAAAAATAAACCGTCCCGTCCTTGGCTGCCATTACTTTAGTCACACGAGCTTCACGATTCATATAACGATCCAATTCCGTATGTTGCATCACTTTTCGGGTTTGCAGATCCATTTTGCATAGACTGTTATCCGAAGCCATCCATAATTTTTTTTTCGTATCAATCCCCAAAGTAAAAAATTGGCGGCTACTCAGCAAATCAAACTGGTTCGTTTCCACATTCAAAGCCCAAAGCCCATTGCCTGCCGCTACATATAAATACCCGTCCTTATATAAGCAATAATAGATACTGTTATTCGGCCCCTGTTCGTTTCCTTTCAGTTCCTTCAAGTAATTGTAAAATCTACCGCTGCCTATATCATAACGACTTAATCCACCGGTATAAGTACCAATGTAAATGCAATTATGCTCTTTGTCGTAAGCAAGCGTTTTAACATTATCATGAGGGATAGAGTTGGGGTCGGAAGCTGACGCCTCAAAGTAAGAGAATGTGGCAGTTTGTCTGTGATAACGATTCACTCCTCCACCATCTGTTGCAATCCACAAATCATGCTTACTATCCTCTACAATTTGACCTATAACAGAGAAATTTAAACACTTCCCATTTTTCTCATGGAAAGGGTGATAATAAGTGAACAAATCATTGCCCAAGTTGAAATAGTTTACACCTCCATAATAAGAACCCAACCAAATGGTTCCTTGTTTATCGCGATATAAGGAAAACACCGATTCATGCTCCAACAGTCCTGGATAAGTTCCCGGCCTGTACACTTTAAAGCTGTCCTTGTAAGGATCATATACCTGTAATCCTTCAAAAGTCCCAAACCAAATAAAGTGATTGCTGTCCTCCACAAATTCACGTATTTGCCCGCTTATCACCCTGTCGGGCGCACATTCTTCCTTTAACAAATCACCTCTCCGATTAATCCGATAAAGCCCATTCATACGCGAGCCAATCCACATTTCACCTAAGCTACTGACGAACAAGCGATAAATCTCTATGTCCGGCAATACCACCTCCAATTCCTTCCCGTTCCAGCGATACAACCCCTTCACAGTACCTATGTACAAGTCTCCCTTATATTCCACCATACAATTGACTGTAGACAACGGTAACCTTTCATACAACGACAATACTTTATCTTCCGGATTGTACACGCATAACGAATCACGAACGAAACACCACAACCGGTCATTTATGATAGTCAAAGCCCTGACATATTGAGGATGAATCTCCGTAAAGCGTTCTTTTAGAACATCATATTCCACTAAAGCTCTATTGTTGTTAATGAATATCCTGCCAGAACAATCACCCACAATCTGATTTATCCGCCCATTCATAAACTTTTTGACGGTTCCATTCGACGAGGTCATCTCATAGCTTTTAATCCTCGTGACCTGAGTCCCATCGTAAATATTAACGCCTTCATTGGTGCCAAACCACATACGCCCCAACGTGTCTTGACAAATAGACAAGACAGAAAGATTGGAAAGTCCGTCTTCCATTCCAATCTTTTTAAAATACTGGCCGTATGTATGGATGCAACAGAATAATAAAAAGAAGAATACAAAACCGTGTTTTAATGCAGGCATCTGAGAATCTTTAAAGTTAATGACTGGCAAAAGTATGAATTTTTGTTTATAATACCTACACAAAAGACATAAAAAATCAAAGAACACTTTTTATGTCCTTCTCAGAGAGGATTATCCTATATTCAAAAGAGGATTATCCTCTCCGCCATATAGGATTATCCTCTTTTGAAAATCAGATGAACCTCTTTTTTTAGGAAGGTGAAGCCCCTTAAAATGACACAAAATCCGAAACACGGTTACGAGACAAGGATAAATAGCAAGTAAGCTGTCTTGGCAAAACAAGTAAGCTGAAATGGCAGAGTCAGCAAGCTGTCTTTGCGAAGTCAGCAAGGATACTTAGAAATCAAAGCCATAA
>CALUIQ010000163.1 GCA_944320735.1 uncultured Bacteroides sp.
AAGGCTTGAAAAAGTATTTTGCGGCCAAAGCCAAGGGCTTGTTGGATAAGGGCGTGAAGATAGAGCAGGTGAACGGCATCAAGACCCTCTTTACGGTATCTCCCGCCGACGGCTCTTACAAAGTGGATTTTGGCGAGGAGGAGTTTATGAACTATTTCAAGGAATTCCTGCGCCCGCAATTGGTGGAAATGTTATTCTAAAAATTCCGTCTTTATGAGTACGTATTATTACTTGGTAGCCGGATTGCCCGACCTGACTTTGGAGGACAGCAAGCTGAGCTATACGGTAGCCGATTTCAAAACGGAATTTTACCCTCACCTGTCTCCTGCGGACAAGCGGCTGGTGGACTTGTTCTATTTGAAATACGACAACGCGAACGTCTTGAAACTTTTGAAGGATAAAGACGCTCACTTGGACGTGTGCGGCAATTATACGGCGGACACGTTGACGGAGTACATCGCCGCATTGAAAGACGGCGACCATCTGCCGGACAGTGTATTTCCTTCCTACTTATCTACTTTTATCACCGAACACTTCAGCCAATCGGCCGAAGGCACAAACTTGTTGCCCGAAGACCGCTTGGCTTCGTTGTATTATGCCTACGCCATGCGCTGCAAGAATCGTTTCGTTTCCCGTTGGTTCGAGTTCAACTTGACGGTGAACAACGTGCTGGTGGCTTTGACAGGGCGTAAATACAAGATTGACGTGTCTTCGCTGATTGTGGGCGATACGGAGGTGTGCGAAGCCTTGCGCACGTCCAATGCCCGCGACTTTGGCTTGGGTACAGAGGTGGATTACCTGGACGCTGTGATGAAGCTGGCTGAGGTGGATGATTTGGTGGAGCGCGAGAAGAAGCTCGACCAATTGCGTTGGGCATGGATGGAAGAGGCCACCTTGTTCGACTACTTCACCATCGAGCGTCTGTTCGTCTTCCTGCTTCAGGTAGAGATGATAGAACGTTGGCTCTCGTTGGACAAGGAGAAAGGCAACCAGTTGTTCCGCCAGATGATAGCTACCCTGAAGGATGAAGTTCAGATACCGGAAGAATTTTCAATGCGATAATATATGAATGTATTAATGTGCTGATGTGCCAATGTGCTAATTATTTGCAGTATAAGCATAACGCACCCGTTTGCACATAACGTATATATGAGTATATTAGCACATTAGCATATTATCACATTGACACATTAACACATTAGCACATTAATAAATTAACAATATGGCAACAAAAGGAACTGTTAGTGGCGTTATCGCCAACATGGTAACCCTCGTCGTTGACGGGCCGGTAGCCCAGAATGAGATTTGCTACATCTCTACCGGAGGCGACCGTCTGATGGCCGAGGTTATCAAGGTGGTTGGTTCCCAGGCTTATGTCCAGGTGTTCGAAAGCACACGTGGACTGAAGGTGGGTGCCGAAGCCGAATTTACCGGACACATGCTGGAAGTGACCTTAGGGCCGGGCATGTTGTCGAAGAATTATGATGGTTTGCAAAACGACCTCGACAAGATGGAAGGCGTCTTCCTGAAGCGTGGCCAGTACACCTATCCGCTGGACAAGGAGCGCAAGTGGCACTTCGTCCCCTTGGTGAAGGCGGGAGACAAAGTGGAGGCTTCGGCTTGGCTGGGACAAGTGGAGGAGAACTTCCAACCGCTGAAGATTATGGTGCCTTTCACGCAGAAGGGCGTTTGCACCGTGAAGTCCATCGTGCCCGAAGGCGATTACACCATCGAGGACACTGCGGCTGTACTGACAGCCGAGGATGGTACGGAAGTATCCGTTAATATGATACAAAAGTGGCCCGTGAAGCGTGCTATGACCAACTATAAAGAAAAGCCGCGTCCCTTCAAACTGTTGGAGACGGGTGTCCGCGTCATTGATACGGTGAACCCCATCGTAGAAGGCGGTACGGGCTTCATCCCCGGCCCCTTCGGTACGGGTAAGACGGTGCTGCAACACGCCATCTCCAAGCAGGCAGAGGCGGACATCGTGATTATAGCCGCCTGCGGTGAACGTGCCAATGAGGTGGTGGAAATCTTCACCGAATTCCCCGAATTGGTCGACCCGCACACGGGACGCAAGCTGATGGAGCGTACTATTATCATCGCCAATACGTCCAATATGCCTGTGGCCGCCCGTGAGGCTTCCGTCTACACTGCTATGACCATTGCCGAGTATTACCGGAGCATGGGCTTGAAGGTGTTGCTGATGGCCGACTCTACTTCCCGTTGGGCGCAGGCCTTGCGTGAGATGTCCAACCGTATGGAGGAACTTCCCGGACCCGACGCTTTCCCGATGGACTTGTCTTCTATCATCTCCAACTTCTACGGACGTGCGGGCTATGTCATATTAAATAATGGCGAGACCGGTTCCATCACCTTCATCGGTACCGTGTCGCCCGCCGGAGGTAACCTGAAGGAACCTGTGACGGAGAACACCAAGAAGGTGGCCCGATGCTTCTATGCCTTGGAGCAAGACCGTGCGGACAAGAAGCGTTACCCTGCTGTCAATCCCATCGAGTCTTATTCGAAGTACATCGAATATCCGGAGTTTGAGGACTACATCACGAAGCGCATCAACGGCGAATGGCTGGGCAAGGTGAACGAAATCAAGACCCGTCTGCAACGCGGTAAGGAGATTGCCGAGCAAATCAACATCTTGGGCGATGACGGTGTGCCTGTAGATTATCACGTCATCTTCTGGAAATCCGAGCTGATAGACTTTGTCATCCTCCAGCAAGACGCCTTCGACGATGTGGATGCCGTGACACCGATGGAGCGTCAGGAAGACATCCTCAACATGGTCATCGACATCTGCCACACGGAATTCAAGTTCGACAACTTCAACGAGGTGATGGACTACTTCAAGAAGATGATTAATATCTGCAAGCAGATGAACTACTCGCCCTACAAGTCGGAGCAGTACGAAGAGTTCCGCCGCCAGTTGCGGGAATTGTTGGATGAACGAAAGAAAACA
>CALUIQ010000164.1 GCA_944320735.1 uncultured Bacteroides sp.
AGCGGATTATGCCCCTTTTATACCCCTTAAAGCGATGCCAGACTCTGTCCCAAAAAGAGAGAATAGAGGAAAGAAAAGGGAGCACTCTAAAAAATCTTTCGACCACTAATGATTAGTAATCGTATCAAGAAGTCAGTATATCATCTCGTCAAAAGAACCTCGAAGCTGGCGCCTTCCCGGCAAGTAAATTGCAGCACGGTGTTCTTCTTATTGGCGGAAATTACCTTGCAATAGGGTGTCTCTTTTACTTCCCAACGGCCTTTTAGCGTAACGGTCACGGGGATTTCCAGACTTTCGTTGAATTTCCACGGACGGGAATAGATGCTACGCTCGATGCGTTTGCCGTTGGCATCGAAAGCTTCGTCGCTTGGACCGCGGTAGAGAGCCAAGTCGGGTTGGGCAACGGTAAGTAACACGTCGTCTTTTCCTTCTTTCACCATAACCAGACAAGAAGTGTCGGCTTTCTGCACCAGTCCGTCCTTGGGAAGCACCTGAGGTGTCTCAAACAGGACGTAAGAGGTGGTTTGCCCTAAACGGACAATGTGGGCGTTGCGGTCTTGCTGCAGAACTTTGTAAGCGGGCTTTTGGGCAAATGCTGTCAATGCCTTGGCATCGGTATGCGGCAGGACGGCATATTCGTAAGAAGCTCCCTTGGGCGCTTTGCCGTGTTGCAATATTAACGATACCCAGTCGCCTGAAGTCGGTTTCGCGCTTCGCTCGCCAATAGTCACTTGGGGAGTCTTCTTCTCGAACAAAGCTTGTTTTCTCATAGAAGTGGGCAAGTAGTACCCTACACCATTGGGGTCTAAGTAGGTTTGACCGTTATCGGTGTAGTTCTCCCAATAAGAACGGGTTTGTGGGGTCATAGCCAGTTGGAATACAGTAGTTTCCGTGGGATATTCCGTATTGGCATTCTCAATGTCCGTTCCCAGGCAGACGATGGTTCCGTCGAAGAAATGGAAAGACTTGCGGGCACGGTGTGAGCCGTTGTACTTGTCGTGCTCGTGCAACTTCATGCCGAAGTTTCCGTTGCTTCCGGCTTGGGAAAGGCCACCGGCGAAAGCTTCATCGGAATACAACATCTCTTCCATACCGGAGAAAGTATCCACGTTCAATACCTTGGCGCGTAGCAGGTCGAAAGGCAGATGGATGCTGGTCGTGCCCGGTATGCGGTTCCAGTCAAATCCGTTTTCTTGCCAGCCGCTGGTAGTCAGGGTCACCATTTCGTCGGGTTGTCCCGTCAGAATCTCCATACTGCCGTGTGCCAGGTAACGTCCGTAGAAGTTGGCGGGCAGATAGTGTTCGGCCGCCCACAGATACCGGGAATGACCACGCACTACGGCCGCCCAATTGTCACGGCGTTGTACGGAGACACATCCATAACCTAAGGCGAGGTTGCCTTGCGGGTCGGGTTCGGGCTTGAATCCCAAGCTTTCAAAGAGTTCTTTCATCTTTTTCTCCTCACGGGTGGAAGTGACGGGAAGGAAATCGGGCGCATTAGGATCGGGCTTGTCGTTGTAGGCAATAAGGCGCAAATAGGCAGAAGCCATTTCCGCGTCGTATTTCTCTTTCCCGTCCGGAGTGCCGGCCAATGCCAGCGTGGCGTATTGGATGGGAATCAGACGCCCGCTTCCGTTGGGGTGACGTCCGGACATGGAGAGCGACCATTGCTTCAGGTTGCAATAGAAGCGCATGGTGAGCAATACTCGTTTGACGGTTTCATGCGCCAATTGGGAGACGCTGAAATCCGTTCCGCTAAGCAGGTAAATCATCTTCGTGGCACCGTCCAGTCCGCCCACGGCGTATGCCGGATAGTTGTTGCAATGGTGGAAGCAGGCGCCGTCGGACTTGAACGAGCCCATCAGTCCCGGTGCGGGACGGCATCCATAATCAATCCAACGAGAGAACGAGCGCAGGTATTGCAACTTCTCCGGCGTGTCTTCCATAATGAGGATGCTGGCCATGCGTCCTTGTGTCTGGGTGTTGAACGTGTCGATGTCAATGCCGTTTCCGGTAGGCTTGGGGTAGACTTCGTTGGTGATGGCATACCAGCGCAGGGTGCGTTCCGCCTCGTCCAGTTTCCCGGCTTGGCGAAGCACGTCTTTCATCAGGAAGTAGGCTACGTAAAGTCCTCGCATGCTATAGCCATAATGGTGGATATTGCCCCAGCAGCTGCCGTAAGCCACGCCTTGGTCGGTGATGTGGTCGTACATGGCAAGGAACATGCGTTGCAATTCCTCTTTGTCCGTCGCCTGTGTGGCGTCGTTATAAGCGATGGCGATGCGTTTCATCAGGTTGAAATAGGCGTTCATCTCCATCCCCAGTTTGGTAAACATATCCTTGTCCCAGTTGGGAATCATACGTTCGTAGGCTTCGGCCTGGCGTACCATAAAAATAGGCATGCCGCTTACCTTCCCATTCTTATAAGTAATCTGATAGAAGGCGTATTTTTCCCGAATGGCATTCATCTCTTTTTCGGTCAGGACGGAAGGTGTATAAAGCATGTCGCGGAAGCGTTGCTCCATAAGCTTTATGTCCTCCCGTTGCTTGTCCGTGAGGGGTGTCAGGGGGATATCCGGTTTCAGTAAGGAATGTTTGTAGATGACCAGCCAATGGTTGGTGGTTTCTTTGTTGACGAAAGGCACTTGCAGGTCGGCGGTCTGCTGGCGGGCGTCTACTTTGCTGGCGGGTATGAGGTGGTCGATGAACAAGCGGCCTTTCACGTCGGGTGCCAGGATGCGTATTTCGTTCATGCCGACTTCGGGAGTACCCTCCATGTCACGTTCGTAGCACACCCAAGCGCCTCGCCATCCGGTGAAATTGATGCCGAAGGGGAAGGAAGTACATTTTTTCCCATCTTTCAGAAATTCAAATGTGATGTGCTTGTCCTGCGCTTGTTCGTTGTAGACCCAGACGATGCAGGCCGAGAGGTAGGTGTCTTTCCCGGTAGGGTCTTTCGGCTCAAACATCAGGTCTTTTTTGATGGAAAGGACGGCACCCGGAGTGAACGTCCAGCTCAAACTGTGTGTGCCATCCTTATAATGCTCATCGTTTATTTCCAAATGCGAGTCGCTGCCTGTGATAAAAGCAGGCACTTGTCCCTCTTCGAATGACAAGAGACGTTCGTTCTTTACTACTTGGGCGTTGGCACTGAGGGCGATAACCGAGCACAATGTCAATGCCACTTGGGCTGTCCATTTACTGTGTTGTTTCATACTAATTCTTTTAAGTAAGTGTACAAAATTAAATGATAATTTATCTATTAAATGAAGAATGATGAATGAAGAATTAGTTTAGTGAAGAAGGTTGCAAAACTCTCCTCCTTCTGGAAGGAGGAGTCCCCGTAGGGGGAGGTGGTAGGAGAAATATGCCGCTTTAGCGACTCCTATTTTTATATTATATATAGGTCGAACCATCCTTTCCCTACCACCCCGCCCGTTGGGC
>CALUIQ010000165.1 GCA_944320735.1 uncultured Bacteroides sp.
ACCCGCTTTACATTTGTATCCACTAAGCCCCCTTTGGCCAACTCAGCCATAATGGCTACGATACCTCCCGCCCGGTTCACGTCCTGCACGTGATACTTCTGTGTGTTAGGAGCTACCTTGCATAGGCACGGTGTCCGGCGCGAGAGTATGTCGATGTCTTCCATGTGGAAGTCGGCTTCCGCCTCGTGGGCGATGGCCAACAGATGGAGCACGGTATTGGTGGAGCCTCCCATGGCAATGTCCAATGTCATGGCGTTGAGGAAAGCCTGGCGGGTGGCGATGCTGCGGGGAAGCACGCTCTCATCCCCGTCCTCATAATATTTCAATGCGTTCTCCACAATCAGCTTGGCGGCATCCTTAAAGAGCTTGGCGCGATTTTCGTGCGTGGCAACGATGGTGCCGTTCCCCGGCAAAGCCAAGCCGATGGCTTCGCAAAGACAATTCATCGAGTTCGCGGTGAACATACCCGAACAACATCCGCACGTAGGGCAAGCATGCTGCTCTATTTTGGCAACGTCTTCATCGCTCACCGACTCGTCCGCCGATTGGATCATGGCATCTATCAAGTCCAGATGGCGGCCTTTCCACTCACCGGCTTCCATGGGACCTCCCGAAACGAACACCGTCGGGATGTTCAGCCGCATGGCCGCCATCAGCATGCCCGGTGTGATTTTGTCGCAGTTGCTGATGCACACCATGGCGTCCGCCTTGTGCGCGTTGACCATATATTCCACACTGTCGGCTATGACGTCGCGCGAGGGTAGGGAGTATAGCATGCCGTCGTGTCCCATGGCGATGCCGTCGTCGATGGCTATGGTGTTGAACTCAGCGGCAAAGCATCCCAACTTTTCTATCTCTTTCTTGACCAACTGGCCAGCCTCGTGCAAATGGACGTGCCCCGGCACGAACTGGGTGAACGAGTTGACGATGGCTATGATAGGCTTGCCCATTTGCTCGCGCTTCATCCCGTTAGCCACCCACAGCGCACGTGCTCCGGCCATGCGTCGGCCTTCCGTACTGAACGAACTACGTAACCGGTGTTTCATCTTCTTTCTGTCTCCTTTCGCAAACTAAAAAAGCCTTTCCCACATCAGTGAGAAAGGCTGAGTTTTTATTTTCTGATTTGAAACGCATACATGCACGAACCTTTCTCACGCTCTTGATTTCAAGACCACGACGCGAATAATGTGCAGGACTGCCAGGTTAATGGATGTATGGTTCATTATGATTTCTCTTTATTTTGTTAGTTTTACTCTTGATTTTGCTGCAAAGGTAAGGCCTTTTTTAGAATAAACAAACAAAATGAAGAAAAAATCGCATTTTCTACTGTAATTTGCAACTTATGAGTGTGGAAAAATTATAGTTCATAAATAATAAGGGGTGTATCAAAATGATTTAGAACACGGAGACACAGAGGCACAGAGATTTTATTTTATTGATTTACAAATATATTTTCTCTGTGTCTTTGTGTCTCTGTGTTTTATTTCCCAATTATGATACACCCTCATTAAAGGTTATTTCTTCACCTGCACTACTTGTGTAGGAGCCATTTCGATATTACGCTTGTCTACTTGACGTACCACGGCTGCGGCCAGCTGCAAGAAAGCGCGTCCGGTGACGGTGTTCTCGTCCAAGGCAACGGGTGCTCCGGCATCGCCGCTCTCGCAGATACTTTGTACGAGAGGAATTTGACCTAACAAGGGCACGCCCAGTTCTTCGGCCAACTGTTTGCAACCGTCCTTACCGAAGATGTAGTATTTGTTCTCCGGCAGTTCGGCGGGAGTGAACCACGCCATATTCTCTATCAGTCCGAGAATCGGAACGTTCACCTTGTCGTTACGATACATGTCCACGCCTTTACGAGCATCGGCCAAGGCCACTTGCTGGGGCGTGCTGACAATGACAGCTCCCGTGATGGCCAGCGTCTGTAGCAAGGTCAGGTGGATGTCGCTGGTACCCGGCGGGGTATCAAGGATGAAGTAATCCAGATCGCCCCAATTGGCATCGCCCACCAGTTGCTTCAAGGCGTTGCTCGCCATACCTCCGCGCCAGAGGGTGGCTTGGTCAGGGTTGACGAAGAAACCGATGGAGAGCAGCTTCAAGCCGTATTTCTCGATGGGGATGATGAGGTCGCGTCCGTCAATGCGCTCGGCATAAGGGCGGGCATCCTCCACTTGGAACATTTTGGGCACGGAAGGACCGAAGATGTCGGCATCCAGCAAGCCCACTTTGTAGCCCAACTTCACCAAAGCCACGGCCAAATTGGCGGCTACCGTGCTCTTGCCTACACCGCCTTTGCCGCTGGACACGGCTATAACGTTCTTCACGCGAGGCAGCATCTTGCCCGGTTCGGGACGTGCCGCCTGCCGGCTTTCGGTCGTGATGGTCACTTCCACGTCGGGCGACACATACGTATGAATAGCCGTCTCGGCGGCTTTCAGCATAGATTTCATAAAAGGGTCGGTCGGTTTCTCGAAGATGAGGGAGAAGCTGACCTTCATACCGTCAATGCGGAGATTATCGGCCACCATTTCCGCCTCAACGAGGTTTTTCCCGTTGCCGGGATAGCGCACGGTGGCCAGTGCGTCGTGAATCAATTTAGGATATAATGTCATAGTAATGAAGAATTAAGAATGAAGAATTAAGAATTTGTATGCGGTGTGACAATCAACGTGCATTCTTCATTCCTAATTCTTCATTCTTCATTAAACTTATTTACTTGTTTCCAGTCCACTCCGCTTGCTGCGGTTGTAGCTTCGGTAGTCGTCCAAGGGGATTTCTACGTCCGGCTCCACCAGTACGCCTTCGTGGGGCAGGCGGAAGCGGATGTATTTGATGTTCAAGCCGCGGTCCAGCCATTGCTGCTCGTAGTAGGTGCGGATGCTCAGTATCTCGTCCGCCTTTCCCGAGTGATAGAGGTCATCGGTGAGGACTTCGGGTGTCAGCCGGTTGGCTTCCAACAGCAGGCGGGTGTAGGTGAAGAGGAAATTGCTGTCCGTCTTCACGTGTATCAGTCCTTCGTCTGTGAGGAAGCGGCGGTAACGCTCCAAGAAATAAGTGGATGTCAGCCGCTTGGTGGCTTTCTTCATCTGCGGGTCGCTGAACGTGAGCCATATCTCGTTGACCTCACCGGGGGCGAAGAAACGGTCGATAATCTCGATATTGGTACGTAGGAAAGCTACGTTGGTCATACCCGTCCGCAACGATTCGGTAGCCCCGCTCCACATACGTGCCCCTTTGATGTCTACGCCGATAAAATTCTTTTCAGGGAAGAGGCGTCCCAGTCCTACGGTGTACTCGCCCCGTCCGCAACCTAACTCCAACACAATGGGGCGTGTGTTCTTGAAGAACGCCT
>CALUIQ010000166.1 GCA_944320735.1 uncultured Bacteroides sp.
TGGCAGATATGAACGGACTGCGCAACGAGTTCCCGCAGGAATTTCTCGATACGGTGGAAAAGATGATTGTATTCTATTACAATATTTGTTATCCAGACTATACGAATCCTTGTTTCAGCGATGCCAAACGTAGGGGAAAAGACCGCAAACTGGTGAACTATCGTATTTGGGCGCAACTGTTCCCGGAGAATGAGCAAATCCGTTATTTTATGACGGAAGGCCGTGAAGGCAAGAAGCCGGAGAATCTTTCTAAGGGTTTCCTTTCATCGGGATTCTTCACTTTCCGTAACGGATGGGGACCGAATGCTGCTGTGATGGTGTTGAAAGCCGGCCCGATGGGCGGATGGCACAACCAACCGGATAACGGAACGTTTGAGTTGTGGTTCAACGGTACGAACCTGTTCCCTGACACGGGCTTTTATGTATATGCCGGAGACGAGAACATTATGAAGCTGCGTAACTGGTTCCGTCAAACCTGTGTACATAAGACGCTGACTTTGGATGACAAGAACATACGCCGTAACGCTTCTGTTACCCGCTTGTGGAAAGAAGAAGGCAAGACGCCGATGCTGGTGACGGAAAACCAAGGATATGAAGGACTGAAACATCGCCGTTCGGTGTTCTTTGTCGACCAGACTTATTTTGTGATTGTGGATGAAGCCATAGGCAATGCGACCGGCACTGTCAACCTGCATTATCAGATGAATGCGGGCAAGGTGAATATTGATTCCGAGAACTTTATATTAACTTCGGACTATGGCGCAGAGAGTGATGCCAAGTTGCAGTGCTTTGCTCCGGAAGGAACGACTTTGGAGGAAGAAGAAGGCTGGCAGGCTACTCTCTATTTAGTGCGTGAAAAACGTACGGCTGTGGCATTCAATACGGAGAAGAAAGACAATACGCCGGTGCGTTACATCACTGTCATCTATCCCACCAAGGACATTAAGAATGCTCCACAGATGGAAGCCCGTTTCCTCACTCCGCAGTTTGACGAAAACAAATTGGAAATAGAAGTGACGTTGGACGGAAAGAAAACGAAGTTGGGTTATAAGTTGAAAT
The DNA here is from genome assembly GCA_944320735.1 of uncultured Bacteroides sp. Lineage (GTDB taxonomy): Bacteria > Bacteroidota > Bacteroidia > Bacteroidales > Bacteroidaceae > Bacteroides. The sequence goes on from CALUIQ010000166.1 coordinate 1,060, forward strand.
AAGAAAAATGCTCGTGAGAGTATGATTTAGTAAATAGTTTATAAAAGGTTGGGGCGGCATAGCGAACGAAAGGAGCTGTGCCGCCTTTTTTAATTGGTGGAGGGCGTATTCAACAAAATTATAACTCTTTTGGAAGAAAACGTTATCCTTTTATGCTTTGAATAGGCTACATTTGTGCTATGAACATTAAATAGAAATAGACCATGAAGAAATTTTTCTTATCTTGCTGCCTCTTGTTATTGTGCAGTGTTTCTCTGTTAGCGCAACAAACCTCTGCGTCTCATAACCAAAAGATGGAATGGTGGCGTGAAGCCCGTTTCGGTATGTTTGTTCACTGGGGACCGTATGCCTTGTGGGGTGGTGAATACCACGGACACCAACAGCGTGTGGGAGGTGCCGAGTGGATTATGAATCGCTGTAAGATTCCTGTTGCCGAATATCAGGAGATGACCCGCAAGTTCAATCCTGTTGATTACGATCCCGAAGCTTGGGTGCGTTTGGCCAAAGAGACCGGCATGAAATACATCGTCTTCACGACGAAGCATCACGATGGATTTGCCATGTTCAAAAGTAACGCAAGTAAATATAATATGGTGGACTTTACCCCGTATGGCAAAGATGTGGTTGATGCGCTCGTCAAGGCTTGCCGCAAATACGGCATGAAATTCGGGTTCTATTATTCACAATCACAAGACTGGAACAATCCGGGAGGGGCTACCCATCGTCGGCCGATGAACCAAGGATGGCCCAATCCGGATTCAGTAGCCATTGACGCTTATACGTTGGCACATAACGGCAGTTGGGATCCGGCACAACAAACGCGAACCATTGAGCAATATATGGACAGCGTAGCTATACCACAAGTCAAGGAGCTGCTGAGCCGTTACGGGGATGTATCCGTGTTCTTTTGGGATACTCCTAAAGGCATAACCAAAGCTTATGTCAAGAAATTCTTGGATTTGTTCAAGGATTATCCCAATATAATTCACAACGACCGTATGGGAGGCGGTTTCTTAGGTGAATACAAGACTCCAGAACAAATGATACCGACCGTTGAACAACTGGACGGAACTGATTGGGAAACCTGTATGACACTAAACAACTCGTGGGGGTATCGCCGGAGCGGAAATATTTGGAAATCGGCTGAGCAACTTGTAACAACGCTGATAGACATTGCTTCGAAAGGCGGAAACCTGTTGTTGAACGTAGGGCCAGACCCATTGGGCAACATTCCGCAAGAGAACATTGACCGTATGAAGGTAATGGGCGAATGGATGAAGAAATACAGTGCCTCTATTTACGGTACGGAACGGTGTAAGGTGGACAAGCCTGTATGGGGCTATTGCACGCAAAAAGTGAAGGACGGCAAAACACTTGTTTACTTGCAAGTCATTGATTGGCCGAAAGACGGGAAACTGCTTTTTGCGCTCAAAGAGCCGGCTTCCTCCGCCCGCTTGTTGCATAACGGGAAAAAACTGACGTTTGAAAACACGGAGGAAGGTGTTCGCATAGCGGTTCCTACAACTGCTCCCGATGAAATAGCCTCCGTCATCGAGCTGGAGTTTGACAAGGTGTTGCCCCGTTATCCCATCAAAGCGATGAATAATAATTTGTATGAGATAGTAGATGCGCCGCGGGAATAATCTAATCCTATAAAAATTGTTATAAAGTTATGAAATCAATAATCAAGTCTTTTTATATATTCCTATTATTAATAGGTGTTAGTACGTACCTTGTCGCCCAACCGGTAAGTCCGGAAAGTATCGAATGGTTTCGCAACGCTAAATTTGGTTTGTTCATTCACTGGGGACTTTATTCACAAGCAGCCGGAGATTGGAAAGGACATAAAGCCAAAGGGGGAGCGCATATGATGTTGCAAGAGCGAATTCCACTAAAGGAATACGCGCTGATAGCCAATGACTTCAATCCGACGGAATTTAATGCCGAGCAATGGGTGAAGACAGCCAAAGAGGCCGGTATGAAATATCTGGTCATTACGTCCAAGCATCATGACGGTTTTGCCATGTACGATTCAAAATGCAGTGATTATAATATTGTGAAACGTACTCCCTATGCCAAAGATCCCATGAAGGAATTGGTAGCGGCTTGCCGTAAAGAAGGTATTCGTTTTGGTTTTTACTATTCCTTGGGACGCGATTGGGAAGACCCGGATGTCCCGACCAATTGGCCGACCAAGGGGGGCCGGAGCAACACTTGGGATTACCCGGATGAAGATGCGAAAAACTTGTCGGCCTATATAGAGCGGAAGGTAAAACCGCAATTGCGGGAATTGTTGACAAATTATGGAAAGATAGATATAATTTGGTTCGATACGCCAGAATTGGTGACAGAACAACATAGCCGCGAATTGCGTGAATTGATTCATTCCATTCAACCGGAATGTTTGATTAATGCCCGTATCGGGAATGGTTTTGGAGATTACACTATTTCTGAACAGAAATTGTCTAAAGATATAGAAAGAAAGCCTTGGGAAGCCTGTATCACTATGGGAAAGAACTGGGAATACAATCGGTATGATCAGAAGTATAAGGAACCTGCAACCGTCATTCGTCATTTGGTGGATATCGTGAGCAAAGGCGGCAACTTATTGCTGAACGTGACTCCCGACGGGAAAGGTCGTTTCCCCGAATTGAGTCGTCCCATTTTCAATACTTTAGACCAATGGATGCAGACCAATGGAGAAGCTATTTACGGCACGACTCCTTGGCGGGTCTTTGGCGAGAACTTGAATAAAAACGAAAAAGAAGAAGTACTGAATACCAAATTTGACGATGCCCAGTTTGACGGGACACCGCAACACGCAACTCCAGACTTTCGTTATACCCGTAAAGGGAATGATGTGTACGTCATTGTCCGTCATGTCAACCAAACTGACTTTACCTTGCATTCTTTTACACCCAACGACCGACTGACGGATGTCGAGCCATTGGACAAGGCCAATAAGATAGATTGGGAAATGACTCCAGATGGATTGAAAATTCATGTGGACAGAGCGGTTGGCGCTTTCCCTATTTATGTGTTGAAAGTCGGACTTAATTAAATAAATATGCAGAAATGAAATACAGACTGATAGTTTTGATGGCGCTATTACTGGGTTTGGAAAATGTAATGGCGCAAACACCGCAAGATAAAAAAATGGCCTGGTGGCGTGAAGCCCGTTTCGGTATGTTCATTCATTGGGGACCTTATGCGGTGTGGGGTGGTGATTATCACGGATACTTGAGCCGTGTGGGCGGTCCCGCATGGATGATGAACCGATGCAAAGTCCCCGTAAAGGAATACCAGGAGATGACCCGTACATTCAACCCGGTGAATTACGATGCGGAGGCTTGGGTACGCTTGGCCAAAGAGGCGGGGATGAAGTATATCGTTATTACCGCCAAACACCATGACGGCTTTGCCATGTTCAAGAGCGAGGCCAGCCCGTATAATATTGTAGATTTCACCCCCTATGGCAAAGACGTATTAGACGCTTTGGCGAAAGCCTGCCGCAAATATGATATGAAATTGGGCTTTTACTATTCGCAGGCACAAGATTGGAACAACCCGGGTGGTGCCACTCACCGACGTCCTATGGAGCAGGGCTGGCCTAATCCTGATTCCGTAGCCATTGACGCTTATACACTGGCGCATAACGGTAGTTGGGATCCTGTCCAACAAACTCGTACGTTTAAAGAATATTCCGATTCAGTAGCCATACCTCAGATTAAGGAGTTGCTCAGCAACTATGGCGATGTAGCTGTATTGTGGTGGGATACTCCCGGTGGCTTGGGTGTTTCACCTGAGGTGGAACGTGAAAATGCCCGTCAGATTCATGAAATTCTAAAAGATTACCCGCATATCATTATGAACGACCGTTTTATACGGGGGGATAAGAATTTCACCGGGGATTATAAGACACCGGAACAGATGATTCCTACCGAAAAGCAACTGGACGGTACTGATTGGGAAACGAGTATGACCTTGAACAACAGTTGGGGGTATCAATGTAGGGGTGTCGTATGGAAATCTGTCCGTACTTTGCTGACAAACCTCATCGACATCGTGTCGAAGGGTGGAAACTTCTTGCTCAACGTTGGACCCGATCCTACAGGAATTATTCCCGAAGGGAATGTGACGCGATTGAAAGCCATTGGTGAATGGATGCGTGTCAATGGTGCATCGATTTACGGTACCGAACGTTGCAAGGTGAAGAAGCCGGACTGGGGGTATTGTACGCAAAAAATTGTCGGCGACAAGACGTATGTCTATCTGCACATTCTGGATTGGCCGGAAGACGGTAGTCCGCTCTTGTTCCGCCTTTACGAGCAAGCGTCCGGAGCGCGGTTGTTATGCGGAGGAAAAAGACTGCGATTTGAAAATACGAACGATGGCATATATGTTCATCTTCCACAGAACGCTCCGGATAAAATTGCTTCGGTAGTAGAATTGGAATTTGATAAGATATTGCCCCGTTACCGCATTAAACCTATGAACAATGATGCGTACGAAATAGTAGATGTGGCTAAAGACTGACCGCAAAATGTACGAAAGATACTCTGCTGAGGAGGCATAAAAGCTAAAAAAAGTAGGGAACTGCAAGTTTTTATCTCATAACCACTGCGTTAGTAAATTATTTATGTATCTTTGTGCCGATTTTTGAAAGAAACATTGATACTAAGAGATTTTTTATGATTAACCCAATTGTTAAGACAATCGAGTTGCCCGATGGAAGAACCATCACACTCGAAACGGGAAAGCTGGCAAAACAGGCAGACGGCTCTGTGATGCTGCGCATGGGAAACACCATGCTGTTGGCTACTGTTTGTGCCGCAAAAGACGCAGTTCCCGGAACAGATTTTATGCCGCTTCAGGTAGAGTACAAAGAAAAATATTCCGCATTCGGACGTTTCCCCGGAGGTTTCACCAAACGTGAAGGACGCGCATCGGATTATGAAATCTTGACTTGCCGCTTGGTAGACCGTGCTCTACGCCCTTTATTTCCCGACAACTTTCATGCAGAAGTATATGTAAACATTATCCTTTTCTCAGCCGATGGCGTTGATATGCCGGACGCATTAGCTGGTTTGGCTGCTTCGGCTGCGTTGGCCGTATCAGACATTCCGTTTGGCGGACCTATCTCCGAAGTGCGTGTGGCACGTATCGACGGACAATTCGTCATCAACCCTACTTTTGAACAATTGGAAAAGGCTGATATGGACTTGATGGTGGGTGCTACCTACGAGAACATCATGATGGTGGAAGGTGAGATGAAAGAGGTGTCCGAGCAAGATTTGCTGGCTGCTCTCAAGGCTGCTCACGAAGCTATCAAGCCGATGTGTAAGGCCCAGATGGAACTGGCTGAAGAAGTGGGATCTACCGTTAAACGTACGTACGACCATGAAGTAAATGATGAGGATTTGCGCAAGGCGGTTCACGAAGCATGTTATGACAAGGCATACGCCGTGGCAGCCAGTGGAAACACCAACAAGCACGCTCGTCAGGATGCTTTCGACGCTATCTGCGAAGAATTCAAGGCACAGTTTACCGAAGAGGAACTGGAAGAAAAAGGCCCGATGATTGACCGCTACTATCACGATGTGGAGAAAGAGGCCATGCGTCGTTGTATTTTGGATGAAGGGAAGCGTCTGGATGGACGTAAGACTACGGACATTCGTCCTATTTGGTGTGAGGTAAGCCCGTTGCCTGGCCCTCACGGATCATCTATCTTTACCCGTGGCGAGACGCAGGCTTTGGCCACTGTTACCCTTGGCACCAAGGATGATGAGAAGATCGTGGACGATGTGTTGGTTGAGGGCAAGGAACGCTTCTTGTTGCACTATAACTTCCCCCCGTTCTCTACAGGTGAGGCAAAGGCGCAACGTGGTGTAGGCCGCCGCGAAATTGGTCACGGACACTTGGCTTGGCGTGCGTTGAAAGGGCAAATACCCGAAAACTATCCTTACGTAGTACGTGTCGTATCTGATATATTGGAGTCTAACGGTTCTTCTTCCATGGCTACCGTTTGTGCCGGCACGTTGGCACTGATGGATGCCGGTGTGCAAATCAAGAATCCGGTGTCTGGTATCGCTATGGGACTTATCAAGAACCCTGGTGAAGACAAGTATGCCGTATTGTCCGACATTCTTGGCGACGAAGACCACTTGGGTGATATGGACTTCAAGGTAACAGGTACCAAAAACGGTATCACTGCTACGCAGATGGATATCAAGGTGGACGGTTTGTCGTATGACATTCTGGAGAAAGCTTTGCTGCAGGCGAAGGAAGGTCGTGAATACATCCTTGGCAAATTGACAGACTGCATCGCTGAACCTCGTCCCGACTTAAAACCGCACGCTCCACGTATTGAAACAATCACGATACCGAAGGAGTTTATCGGTGCTGTGATTGGCCCGGGCGGAAAGATTATTCAGGGTATGCAGGAAGAGACGGGTGCTATCATCAACATCGATGAAGTAGGTAACGAAGGTATTGTTGAGATTGCCGGTACTAACAAAGAATGCATTGAGAAGGCTAAGCGTATGATTAAGGCTATTGTGGCTGTACCCGAAGTAGGCGAAGTTTATACGGGTAAGATTCGTTCTATTATGCCTTATGGTGCATTTGTTGAGTTCTTGCCAGGACGTGACGGACTGCTGCATATTTCCGAGATAGATTGGAAACGATTGGAAACTGTGGAGGAAGCCGGACTGAAAGAGGGGGATGATATCGAAGTGAAGTTGTTGGATATCGATCCTAAGACTGGTAAGTTTAAGCTCTCTCACCGTGTGCTCATTCCGAAACCGGAAGGTTATGTAGAGAAACCCGAACGTCGGGAGCGCCCTGCACGCCGTGGACACGATGACCGTAAATAAAGTATGATTTTTATATAAAACCGTATGGAAGAAGCCCGGAACCTGAAAACAAGGTTGCCGGGCTTTTTTATGCAAATATATATTCGTGCCGTAAAAGCAGGATGAATAACAAGGAATTTTGTATTTTTGCACCGCATTGAGGTGACATTAGATGCGTAAACGGTTAGAATAAGTTTATATAGGTATGTACACAGTTATCAAACGTATGGAAGTGTCGGCTGCTCATAGTCTGCGCTTGTCCTATCCCAGTAAGTGTGAGAATCTGCATGGTCACAACTGGATAATTACTGTTTATTGTCGTTCGCGCGAGTTGAATGCTGATGGTATGGTCGAGGATTTTAGCCACATTAAGGAGGTGGTTAAGGGCTGTCTCGACCATAAAAATCTGAATGAGGTTCTTCCTTTTAATCCGACGGCAGAGAATATCGCTCGTTGGGTGTGTGAACAAATTCCTACTTGCTTCAAAGTGCAGGTGCAGGAGTCGGAAAGTAACATTGCGGTGTATGAGAAAGATTAACGAAATATTTTATAGTTTGCAGGGAGAGGGATATCATACGGGTACTCCTGCAGTGTTTGTCCGTTTTTCCGGCTGTAATTTGAAGTGCTCCTTTTGTGATACCCGTCATGAGGAGGGAATTGAAATGAGTGATGCGGAGATTATGGCAGAGGTGGAGAAATATCCGGCTCATATGGTTGTTTTAACCGGAGGGGAGCCTTCGTTGTGGATAGATGAGGAGTTGATAGCTGCGCTTCATCGTGCCGGAAAGTATGTTTGTATTGAGACGAATGGTACCCGCCCTTTGCCGCAAGGCATTGATTGGGTGACTTGTTCGCCCAAGAGGAATGGCGAATTGAAGCTTGCTCGCATGGACGAAATAAAGGTCGTGTATGAAGGGCAGAATCTTGCCTCCTACGAACAATTACCAGCTGCTCATTTCTTCTTACAACCTTGTTCGTGCCTCAACACGGCGGAAACCGTGGCGTGTGTGTTGGCGCATCCACGTTGGCGGCTCAGCTTACAGACGCATAAGTTGATAGATATTAGGTGAGTTAATGGGGGGCGTTCGCCCCTTCTCATTCATATAAAAGGCAATGCATACTCTATTTTAGTTCGCCAAAAGAATATCTTATAGACAAGCCTATGGCCTTCCCAAGAAGAGGGGGGACTGCATTCCCAATCTGAACAAGTTGTTTGTTCTTCTTGCCTTCAAATATAAAATCGTCTGGGAAAGATTGCAAGCGTGCCATTTCTCGCGCAGTTAAAACCCGAGGAAGTTTTGGATGAAGATTTACTCCTCCATGGTTTTCTTTAATCGTGCACGAAGGTTCATTCCACGGACATTTTTTCCATGCGTCACTATAACCTTTATATAAACTTGCTCCTTCAGGAGTCTCCATGATTCTTTGAGCCATATCTGCGCGATGCACAGTTGGTACGTGGTTGTAATCTGGATCGACAGGATGATTCATTAAGTCTCCAATAGCCTGTCCTGTTGTTATATATTCTTGAGGGGTTAAAATGGGCTTAGGATGATAGTTCTTAACGCCAATTCGATTGCCAATAAAAATAACTCTTTCCCTTTTTTGTGGGGTATAATAATCTGCAGCACATAAAGTCGTTACATTCATTTTGTATCCAATTGATTCAAAATCAGAAACAATCTTTTTTTCAACCAATCCATTCAACATTGTTCTTAATCCTTTTACATTCTCGCAAATAACAAAGTCTGGCTGAAGTACTTGTA
>CALUIQ010000167.1 GCA_944320735.1 uncultured Bacteroides sp.
TGCCAACGGATATGATTGCCCAAATGACAGGATTGTCAATGGAAGAAATCGCAACGATATAAGGCAAACACTTATTTGGGCTAAAAAATAGAAGCAAGTGTCCAAAACTAACGAATTATAAGCTCCGGCTTCAGTAGCTACCTTCGCGCTGTAATCATAAAAAAACCTTCCAATCTACCGCAGCGTGAAACTTTAGCGTAAGTTTCACGCTGTGCGACTTTTCACACGTCATCTTATTGTTATGTTGCGTAATTACCAACAGAACATAAAGCGTTTGCTCGTTGCCGAATGGGAACGGCACTGCAGCGTCATAGTGCAGATGCCCACGGGAACGGGAAAGACACACCTGCTCGCTTCGCTCGTGGATGAAGAGTTAAGAACGAAGAATGAAGAATCATGCGTGTGGATTGTCGCGCACCGCCGGGAACTGGTGGAGCAGATAGAGGAAACCGTTGCACGCTATGGCATACACAAAGAGAACGGACGGGTAAAAGCCATGTCCATACAGTGGCTGTCAAGGCATTGGAATGACGTAAGAGACGAAAAGCCAAGTCTGATCGTGATAGACGAAGCCCATCATACGTTGGCGGAAACTTACAAGGAACTTTGGCTGCGCTATCCAGAAGCGAAGAAACTGGGCATGACTGCCACACCTTGTCGGTTGAACCGGAAAGGATTCACGGACTTGTTTGAGGTGCTGATAACCTCGGACGGCATTGCGGACTTCATCAAACGAGGTTGGCTATCGCCTTTTGACTATGTGTCCATCCGACCCAATAGCGAAGACCAACAATTAATAGACGGTCTGGAGAAACGGGGTGCGGACGGGGACTTTCAGGTGAGGGAGATGGATGCCGTACTGAACAAAAGGCCGACAATCGAAAGGCTGTATGAAAGCGTGCGGCAATATGCCGACGGGAAGAAGGGCATCGTTTATGCCGTCAGTATCAGTCACGCACGAAACATCGCTACCTATTATACTAATAATGGTGTGAATGCCGTCGCCATTGACAGCAAGACTCCTGCCAAGCAGCGCAAACAGTTGGTGGAGGACTTCAGGCGGGGACGGATACAGGTATTGGTGAACGTGGATGTGTTCAGCGAGGGCTTCGACTGCCCGGACGTGGAGTTCGTGCAGTTGGCTCGGCCTACGTTGTCACTTGCCAAGTACCTGCAACAGGTGGGACGTGGGCTACGCAAGACGGAGGGCAAGGAAAGTTGTATGATAATCGATAACGTGGGACTGTACCGCTTGTTCGGTCTGCCTACCGCTTATAGGGACTGGCAGGCGATGTTCGAGGGACGGTTGGCTGGCAAGGGCCATCCTGCCGCAAGCGCAAGGAACGTTTCCTACATAGCTGCCGAGCAAGTGAAGGACGAGACATTGAACGTGGATGGCTTGTTGGAGACGATTGTGTCGCACGGGCAGTTGATGGATTACTTGCAAGGCAGTTCTTCCCTGATTGACAATCACGTTTCACAAGTAGAAGCCCTGAAACCATATAAAGACCGCGGGAGCGGGCTTTGGGGATTGAAACAAGGACAAACCCTCACAGCGAAAGCGCAATACCGCACCGTATTCGACGTGAAAGGCAATCTGGCTGCCGTGAGGTTCGATGACAATCGGGTCGGCATCGTAGACGAGAGCGGGAACATACGGATGAAGCTCGAACGGCATCGGTACATAAAATTCCTGCCGGACGACCTTGCTGCCGTAACGGACAATGCCGGACATACGTTCTACATCGACTTGAAAACGGCAAAGCAATATGAAGGAAAACCGGAAGTGCTGAAATTCGGGAGGATTGAGATGCTGAAAGTCGGGATGCTGTATTACAGCCGCACCAAACACGTCTATAAAAGTCCGTTGGGATTGAGCAGCTTTGACTTGGTGCCACGGGGTTTCCATCTGCGGATTTACACCGGTCTGACCGACAACCGTAAGTTCAGGAGCATAGACGGTGAGGATGCTTTCCTCCATTGGGATTGCATCTGCATCTTGGCAAATGACGAGGATGAATATTATGGGTTCTGCGGTGAACTGGCAGATGGCAGCATCGTGATTACGGACGGGAAGGGGAGTTACTACCACGCGATGGACGGCAAGGGAAAGCAATATATCGCCTGCGAGTACCCGAAGACGCAGGACGAGGATTTTGACGTGGCGGTGTCCAGACTGAAAGCAGAAGCCAAGGCAAGAGCAACCCAAATGAAGGAGGACTACCAACGGGAAAAAGAGAAGCGACAACGGGAGCGATTGGCAAGCATACAACAAGCCGTTCCGTTCCAATCGGGATTGAAATGGGGGCTGAAGTTGGGAGACCGAATCATCGTACCGCCAGTTTACCGGAACATTCAAGCACCGGTCGGCAACTATTGTGCCGTGGAAGCCAATCCCTGTCAATGGGGCATCATCAGACTGGATGGCAGGACGGTGGTGGAGACTCGGTACACGAATGTGGAGATAAACAATAACGGAACTGCCCGGCTGACCGTCTTTCCAGGAATAACGAAGACGGTGAATTTAAAGAAGTTCTGAAATTTGCCTGTTTTTGCGGGTTTGTAGCAGAGAGGGTGCATCATAATTAGGAAATAGAACACTGAGACACAAAGACACAGAGACCTTTCAGTGATGAATGAAGAATCATTAATCATCAATCACCAATCATTAAAAAATTCTCTGTGACTTTGTGTCTCCGTGTTCTAATCCAATTGCGGCACCCTCTTTTTTATCTTATTTCCCGATGATGCCGTTCACCATAGCTTCCGTCCCATTGAACGGGCCGTGGGCTTGCAGCTTGAGGGTGCACATGGCGGCGGCAAAGCATCCGGCTTCCTGATAAGAAGCTCCTTGGCTGCGCTTGTACAGATAGCCCGCCATATAGGTGTCTCCGCATCCTGTGGCGTCTACCACTTGCAGGGTGGGATAGGCCGGTATGTCATAGAATTGGCCTTCGGTGTAGATGAGCGAACCTTTGTCGCCCAAGGTCAGGAGCACCGTCTTCACGCCCCAGTCGGCGATGAGCAAGGCGGCCTCGTGCGGTTCGGTGCATCCGGTGAGCACTTCCATTTCGTCCTCGTTCGCTTTTAGCGTATGGATGTATTTCAGTGCTTCTTTCTTCTCCGCCCAATCTACGGGAAACACCTTTTCGTTTTCCACTTTGCGTAGGAAGCCCTGCACGTCCGCCGACAGGATGCTCTTGCTCGCCAAGTGTCTGATGACCTCCAAGGAGAAGTCGCTTGCCAACAGGCTTCCCAAGTGGATGATGTTTGCCTGCACGTCCTTCAGTCCCTCTACGGTGAAGGGGTCGGCCGTGGCCGTGACACGTTGGCGGCGTTCATTGGGGTTGTCGCCATAGATGTTTTCAAAGCAATGGGAATGAGCGGTAGGCAGGAGAGTGACTTCGATGCCGTCGCGGCGAATGTCCTCTGCGGCTTCCCGGTCTTCATTGGCAAGTGCCGTCACCAGCAGGAATCCTTCGGGATTGAGTTGCTTGATGGCTTTGGCAAAATAGAATGAAGTGCCTCCCGGCATATATACAGTGCTTTGCGGCGTTACTATCTTATCGCGGGTGATGTACCCTATGCAACATAAGTTGTACGGATTGTTGTTCATCGTTCAAAAAAACTTGTCTGATTCTCTTTTCGGACTGCAAAGTTACTTCTTTTTCTTTGATGGGCAACTGCCTCGTCGGATATTTTTACGGGTGTACGTATAAGGGACGGTGCGAGACGCGCGCCAGCTTCGGCTTATGCTCGATGGAGCTTTCTATCAGTTTCATAGGTCGATGGACTTCCGTACTGCGTGTATAGGTTTCTAATGTAGGAAAAGCGCCGGTCATCATTCGTATCAGGATGGGCTGCATCAGCAAGTCCTCCTCTGAGCCCAGTTCGCCCAAGGGGTTGCCATAGGGCTCGGACAATTCAAAATCGGGCAACAATCCTTCTTCGGCATAGTCGCCGAAGCCTTGCGAATTGGCCAGGACGAAGGTGGTGAGCCATAGCTCCAAAGCCGGATGTTCCTCGGACGTATAGAGGGCTTGTGCCACGTTCTTGCCAAAGGTAGGCGTGCCTACCTGGTATAGGTGTCCCGCCATATAGGGTCGCAGGCAGTTGATGACGGCTTCGGAAGCCGAGGCTGTGTTAGGCCCTGTAATGATGTACAGGTCTTGATAGCTGAGTGAGGTTCCGCTTGGCAGTAAGGCCGGGTCGAAAAGATACGTTTGCGTTTGGTCCAGCTTGTCATTGCCGGTCATCGTGAGCATGGTTTTTCCCGATGCTTCGGCCGGAGCAAGCACGGTGCCTACGGTTTGGGCGGTGGTGACGTATCCACCAGGATTGTAGCGCAAGTCTACGATGATGTCGTCCGGCTGGGCGGAGGCCAACTGGGTGTAAAGGGATTGCCATTGGGCGATGTCCTCTTCTTCGCCGAAGCTGTTGTAGAGGATGTAGGCGGCGGTACGGTTTCCGATGCTGAATAGTGTGGCTTTTAGCAGATTGTGCTCTTCGACAAGCCGTGGCGCGGGCATTTCTACGATGCCGATGGAATCCATTTGGGCCAAATCAAAGTCATAAACTCCTAATGTGAACGTACAAGCGGATGTAGGTTCGGATACATAGGTGGCATAGTCATCGGATTCTATCGCTTCTCCATTGGCGGCAATGATGATGTCTCCTCGTTTCAGCCCGGCTTCCTCCGCGGGCGATTCCGGCTGAATGTAGAGCACTTGCAAAGCATAGTCTCCGTTTTCAGCTTGTAGCATAGCGGCTTCGTAACCGTAGGTAGGGTTTTCGCTCACGGCGCGGCTTGCGGCTGCGGTTGTGCTTACGGAATCCACGTGCGAGTAGAGCACGCCGTTCTTTCGGTCGCGTTCGGATGCGGCGGCGTTCAGGAATTCTTGCGGAGACAGAAAGAAGTCCAGCTCTTCTTCAGCCGGCAGGTCCTCGTAATAGAGGTAGTATTCCTGCATCACGTCGTAAATCCAGCTTTTCGAGCTGATGAGCGCATAATATTCTCCCGAGCGGTCTTCTCCGCACGAAGCGCAAACCATTAATGTGGTTAAGGCGCACAAGTATTTGCCTATCCGGCACCGTATTCTTTGTTTCATATTTTATTCTAAATGATAATTTAGCTATTAAATGAAGAATGAAGAATTAAGAATGAAGAATTAGGCTGCATTGTGTATTCAATAGACCACGGATGACGCAGACAGGCGCAGATGAACGCAGATTTTAAAGGGCTTTACTCAAAATTCTTCATTTATCATTCTTAATTCTTCCTTCAAGCGCGCTTGCGCGCGCATAAATTCCCATTTACTTACTTAGTGGCTGCAAAAATAGGTATTTTCTTGGTTTTGTTTGTTAACAGCTTACATAAAAGTGATAAAAGTTCTTATAAAATCGCATTATCCGAGCTTATTGTTTGCAGATTCGGCAGAAGTCCGTATATTTGCAACGTGTTTTTCATAGTATTAGATTTTAAGGTTAACAAAGGTTGGGCTCAGCGGAGCCCTTTTTTTATGCCCATACGTTTCATATAGTTTCCTATCAATCAAACTTAAGCACGAAAGTTGTTTCCTTGCCTGGCTGGTACGTGAGGCTGCCGCCGGACAGACGCATAATTTGGCGGGAGATGCTCAGTCCGATGCCGCTACCGTTTCCCTTCGTGGTGAAGAAGGGGATGAAGATGTGTTCGGCCACTTCGGGCGGAATGGCGGGGCCGTTGTTCGATACCTCTATCACCACGGCTTCATCTTCATCGCAGTAGGCACGGATGTGGATGTGTCCGTCCGTCTGGGTGCCGAGGGCTTGCAGGGCATTGGTCAGCAGGTTGGTCATCACCTGGGCAATGAGGTGTTCGTCAGCATAGAGGATGAGGTCGTCCGGACGGATGTCGATGCGGAAGTCCGTGTGTGTGTCCGGGAAGCGGTGGCGGGCCAATTGCACCATACGCCCGATGAAGCCTTTTATGTAAAACAAGGTTGGTGTCGGTGTGGGGATGTGGGTGAACCGACGGTAGTTCTCCACGAACGCCAACAGCCCCTTGCCAGTGTCGTGAATGGTTTGCAGGCCTTGGCGCAGCTCGTCTTTTTCCTCTATTCGGGTCAATAGGGTGTCGCTCAGCGAGGTGATGGGGGTGACGGAGTTCATTATTTCGTGTGTCAGCACCCGTGTCAGGCGTATCCACGAGTCTATTTCTTTTTCGTCCAGTTCGTGATTGATGTCGTTTAGGGCTACGATACGCAGAGACTCGTCTCGGATGGTGATGCCGCTCACGCGGATGGAGAGGTCGGCAGTGCCCCGTTCGTTAGTGAAGGTGGTCTGTAGTTTGTCACCCGGGCGGCAATGTGCCAGTAGTTCGTTCAGGCGGACGTCTATATGGGTCAGTTGGGCAACGTGTGTCAAGACTTCCATCCCCAGTAGGCGCAGGGCTTCGTTGTTCTTTTGGTAGACATCGCCCCGGCTGTTCAGTACGATGATGCCCGTATTCACACAGTTCAGGATAAGTTCGTAGTATTTCTCCCGCTGCGCCGTCTCCTTTTTCACTTGTCCCAGCATCTGGGTCATCCGGTTGAGGGCGCGGTGGACAAGGCGGTCGGCCTCCGGGGTATCGGTTTCGCTGAAACGCACGCTATAGTCGTCGTTGGCAATGGCATCCAACAGGAAAAGCACCTTGCGGGCATACTGGCGATGGAGCCGGATTTGCCGGAAGAGGGCGTACAAGGCAAACAGGGTGAGCGGGATGGCTACTATATATATATGGTATATCCAAGTGATGGCGGCGGAAGCTGTCAGGAGCAAGGTGAGCGTGACCCATAGCGGGTAGGATTGCAGGAGGATGTGCAGGCGTTTCTTCATAGCGGTGGGGCTTAAAGTCCGTATTTCTTCATCTTGTTGTAGAGCGTCTGGCGGCTAATGCCGAGTTGTGCGGCCACGGCGGAAAGGTTGCCCGCACAGGTGTCCATCGCCTGGCGTATCATTTGCCGTTCCATTTCCTCCAAGGTCGTGGCGGATGGGCTTTCCTCGGCAGGCAGGGGCGAAACCTGTAGCTGGAAGGTTTGAGGCGTGAGGTCGGTGCCTTCGCAGATGATGACCGCCTTCTCGATGGCGTGCTCCAGTTCGCGGATGTTTCCTTTCCACGGGTATTGTTGCAACTTCCGTTCGGCAGGGGCGGTCAGGTGGATGTCCGGACGTCCGTATTGCTTTCCGAAGCGGGTGGCGAAGAGACGTGTCAGAGGGACGATGTCTTCGGGACGTTCGCGCAGGGGCGGTATCTCCAAATGGATGGTGTTGATGCGGTAGAGCAGGTCTTCGCGAAACTCGCCACGAGCCACCATACGGGACAGGTCGCGGTTAGTGGCGCAGACGAGGCGGATGTCTACGGGGATGGGCGTGTTGCTACCCACACGTACTACGCTGCGCCGTTGTAGGGCGGTCAGCAGTTTGGCTTGCAGCGGATAAGGCAGGTTGCCTATCTCGTCCATAAAGAGGGTGCCGTGGTTGGCGGCCTCGAACTTGCCGGGACGGTCGGCGTGGGCATCGGTGAAGGCACCTTTCACGTGCCCGAAGAGTTCGCTCTCGAAGAGGCTTGGGGTCAATGCGCCCATATCCACGGTCACCATCTCCGTGTCTCGTCGGGCGGAGAGGGCGTGCAGTTCGCGGGCCAGCATCTCCTTGCCCGTACCATTCTCGCCGGTGATGAGGATGTTGGCGTCCGTAGGTGCCACCTTCTCCACCAATCGCCTGAGCTCCTGCATCACCCGACTCTCGCCCCAGTACATTGTGGGTTCTTGTTGTTTGGCGGGTGTTTTGCTTGCGGGACGGGCGACGGCGGTCAGCGTGTCTATCAGTCGTTGGTTGTCCCAAGGCTTTACCACAAAGTCTGCGGCTCCTTCCTTGATGCCCCGCACGGCAAGGTCGATGTCGGCGTATGCCGTGAACAGCACCACGGGCAGGGTGGGACAGATGTGTCTCACCTCGTGCAGCCAATAGAGTCCCTCGCCCCCGTTGTTGACACCCGCGCCAAAGTTCATATCCAATAGCAAAACCTGCCACGTTTCTTGACGTAGCACCGAAGGCAGGGTAACGGGCGAGGGTAGGGCGACGATGCGTGTGAATACGGGTTTCAGCAACAGTTGCAGGGCGGAGAGCACGCTGCGGTTATCGTCTACGATGAGTATGGAGTCGAGTTTCTTCATTGTTCTTTTGCGTTAGGATGGTCAATGCCGTGTGGCGTATGAATGAACGAGCGATGGGCATTTCGTAACTTGAATAAATTGAATAACTGAATGACAAACATCTGGGGCAACCGCAGGAGAGCGCTCAGTAAATGCCGGGTATAGAGCTTGCGGGGTGTGGCCAGCATCAGGGCAAGCAATACGGTGGCGAACAAAGCCCACCACTTCGCGGAAGCAGGGACATTGAAGACCGAAACGCCTGCGGCTATGACAAACGTCAGCCCTAAATTCATAAGCCGGGGCAGCATAATGTGTTGCAGTATTTTGTCGCAATAATCCCAATTCCTTGCCAAGAGTTGCGGGAAGAAGTCCCGCAAATGCAGCTTGACATACTGGTATTGCGCCGATAGCCATCGCCTGCGTTGGTTGGAGAAATGCGCTGCGGATTGAATCTTTTCGTCCCATACGATGGTACGAGGCAGGTAGGCGATTTTAACGTGGTGCCGGAATAGGGTAAACTCTAACGCACGGTCTTCGGCCACGGAATGAATGTCACGGAGGAGTCTTTTATATAAGGTGTAATCGAAAGCCATACCTGAACCGATGAGGGCGGATGAAAGCCCTGCCGCACAATGCCCTTTGCGGAAGATAGAGTTGTTGATTTCCTCACTCAGGGCATCTAGCAGGGCGACGTCCGTATTCTGGTTCTTCGCCGTGCGGTGCGCCTGTACGGCTTGGTAGCCTGCGTCGAAGGCGGTGTTTAGTTCAGAGAGGAAGGTCGGTGTCACTACATTGTCGGCATCGAGAATGACCGCCACATCATACGCGTCGCCTATTCGCTCCATCGCCGTGTTGAGCGACTTGGCTTTCGTGCTGTTCTCAAACCGTACTTCGATAAGGCGCAGAGGGAGTTGGGACAAACGGCGGTTGGTTTCCTCGGACATCCGGTCGGAGATGACCACTACCTCGAACAAGTCGCGCGGATAACGTTGCTCCAGTACGGAGCGGACGCACTCCATAATGACGTTATCTTCCTTATAGGCCGGAATGAGCACCGCCATGCGACGTACTTTCTCTCCCGTAGTTGCTGGAGGAGACATCTTCCGCAGGGACAACACCGCGAACGCCAACAGATACAGCGTATGGAAGGCGAACACTGCGAATGCTATATAGTCGATAATGCTCATAGGACACGTCTCTTTTCTTTTATTTTACACTAACCCGTATGCTTTCAGCAAAGCCCTGATTCCGGCATCCGTGATGCTTTCGCGTACAGCCTTGTCGTAGATGTAGAGCAGGCCGATTTGAGTTTCTTCTCTTTATTTTTCATTTTCCAGCTCCTTTATTAAATCATCCATTGACATCAGTTGCAGTTTGCCTTTCCGTGCCAGTTTTACGACTGGATAACCTCCCACAAGCTTTCTAACGATACGGTTTCTTTCATATAATTTTCTTCCTATCTAAATATGATGGTACAAATGTAAGGAATTTATTGAAATATCTACTTTACGAGTGGCATTTTTATTAGAAATTCATAACAATTCGCTATGCTGTATTGTATATGTTTTAGAACGATGTCTCGAAAAAAGGATGTATCCTTGCCAAAGGCCTTTTTAGGCAAGTGTTGGGAATGTTTCTAACATAGCCCCCGAATGTTTCTAACATTCCCTCTCTATGTTAGAAACATTCCCTCCTTGGGTTAGTAACCTGAAATCGGATAGGTTCTTACCTACTTTTTATTTGTAACTTTTATTAATCATAGACAGTTCCTCTTTATTTTCTTCTATGCTTACTAAATGTTTTTTCGCGTATATCGGGCGCACACTTGTCTAATAGTTGGACACCGGTGTCTAATAATTGGACACACGGCTGCAGTGCCGTTTGGCATAATCCACTGACTGAATGTATGTTGTATTTCTGGCATAGTTTTGGCATAGAGGTAAATGGGAATTTAGCGCGCGCAGCGCGCTTTAATGAAGAATTAAGAATGATGAATGAAGAAAGGTAATCAACTCCCCTCCTTCCGGAAGGAGGGGTGCCCAACGGGCGGGGTGGTAGGAAAAGGATGGTTCGACCTATTTAATATAATGATAAGAATAGGAGTCGCTTACGCGGCATATTTCTCCTACCACTTCCCCCTACGGGGACTCACCCCCTCCTTGCTCCCCCGTTTGTCGGGGGAGAGCAACCTTCCGGAAGGAGGAGAGTTTTGCAACCTTCTTCACTAAACTAATTCTTCATTCATCATTCTTAATTTAACAGATGAATTATCATTTATACAACTATACCTATATGAAGCAACTTTACTACGTCATTCAGACATTGCGCCACGCGGCGGGAAGCAACCTCTTCAAGGTCGTCTCGCTGGGGCTGGCGTTGGCGATGAGCGTACTGCTCTTCGCCCGTGTGGCCTACGAACAGAGCTACGACACGTGTTTCCGCGACTACGACGACATCTACCAGGTGTGGACGCAGTACACTGTCAACAACGAGAAGTTCGATTGGCAGGAGCAGAATATGGGGCCTACGGTGGGCACCATCCTGGAGTACTTCCCCGACCAAGTGGAGGCGGGTACATGTACCAACCACTGGCTGAGGTCCTCGCCCCTGTACCACGGCAACACCCGCTTCGACGAACCGAAGATTTGTGCCGACTCGCTGTTCTTCCGGACGATGGGCATCGAGGTGCTGAGCGGCAACCCGGTGGAGGACCTGCAACAACCGCACGTCATCTACCTGAGCCGGTCGTTCGCCAAACGCCTGTTCGGGGGCGAGAATCCCATTGGTAAGACGCTAAACTATAACCACGAGTACGACTTGACGGTGAGGGGCACGTATGTTGACCTGCCCGACAACACCACGCTGAAGGCGGATGCCATCGTCTCCATGCCTCCCTCTTGGGCAAGGACGCAACTGGAGTATTCGTGGGACGGGGGCGACTCCTTCCCGCAATACGTCCGCTTGAAGCCGGGCACTGACGTGGAGAAGCTGAACGCCCGCATTGATGACGCCATCTCCCAGCTGATGCCTGACCGTGGAAAGAATGGAAGTGACTTGAGCATCCGTGTGGCACCCCTGCGCGACACCTACCGGGGCTACGACCAAGTGGCACGCATGAAGGTCATCATGCTCGTCTTGGGCTTGAGCATCCTCTTCATTGCCGCACTGAACTACGCCCTGCTCAGCATCTCCGGCCTCTCGCGCCGTGCCAAGGCGGTGGGCGTACACAAGTGCAGCGGGGCGAGCGGCGAGGGCGTGTTCGGTATGTTCCTGCTGGAGACGGCGGTCATTGTTCTGTTGGCCGTAGTGGTGATGGTTTTGTTGATGTTCGGCTTCCGTGACTTTGTGGAGGACACGGCGGCTACGAAGCTCAGTAATCTCTTCACGTGGGACCGTATCTGGGTGCCCGTGCTGACGGTCGTACTGCTCTTCGTTGTAGGCGGTGTGCTGCCCGGCCATCTGTTTGCCCGCATCCCCGTAACGCAGGTGTTCCGCCGCTACACCGAGGGCAAGAAGGGCTGGAAGCGTCCGCTGCTGTTCGTGCAGTTCGGGGGCGTGGCCTTCATCTGCGGACTAATGGGGATGATTATGCTGCAATACCAATACGTCATGAACAAGGACATGGGCTTCACCGCCGACCGGATAGCGCTGACCAGTCTCGGCAACAACTCGGACGAGCAGAGCAAGAACTTTGTGACCTTCT
>CALUIQ010000168.1 GCA_944320735.1 uncultured Bacteroides sp.
TTTCACACGAGCATTCATTTTCCTTAAAAACTAACAAAAACAAACGTATCCAAAAAAACGGCGCAAAGATACAAAAAACCGATTTATTTATCACTAAATTTATGGCCGGAAATTAAATGGGAATTTATGCGCGCGCAAGCGCGCTTGAATGAAGAATTAAGAATGATGAATGATGAATGAAGAATGAAGAATTACAGTAATCAACTCCCCTCCTTCCGGAAGGTTGCTCTCCCCCGACAAACGGGGGAGTTCGGAGGGGGTTGGTGCCCAACGGGCGGGGTGGTAGGAAAAGGATGGTTCGACCTATTTATTATTGATGATAAGAATAGGAGTCGCTTACGCGGCATATTTCTCCTACCACCTCCCCCTACGGGTACTCCTCCTTCCGGAAGGAGGAGAGTTCAATACTATAATTCTTCATTCATCATTTTTAATTCTTCATTAAAGCGCGCTTGCGCGCGCTAATTTCCCATTTTACCTAATTCATAAACTACTATGAATATTGCTTTAAAATCATTGCTGGCGTTGACAGCCGGCACAGTGGCGGAAAGCCTGCTCCCATTGATGGCACAGGACAAGCCGCACATCATCCTCATTATGTCCGACCAACACCGGGGCGACGCCCTCAACTGCATAGGCAATACCTCCGTCATCACCCCGCACATGGATGCCTTGGCGGCTGAAGGAACCTTGTTTACTAACGGATATTCCTCTACACCCAGCAGTACGCCCGCCCGTTCGGGACTGCTGACAGGATTGTCACCCTGGCATCACGGAATGTTGGGCTACGGACGGGTAGGCAGCCGCTACCGTTACGAAATGCCCCGTATGTTGGGCGAACTGGGCTACTACACCTTCGGCATCGGCAAGATGCATTGGTTCCCCCAAAAGTCGTTGCACGGATTCCACGGCACATTGGTGGACGAAAGCGGACGCGTGGAAAGCGAGGACTTCATCAGCGACTACCGCCTATGGTTCCAGACGCAAGCACCCGGTGTCAATCCGGACTCCACCCACATCGGCTGGAACGACCACGGAGCAGCCGCCTACGTGTTGCCCGAACGCCTGCACCCTACCGCTTGGACGGGTGAGACGGCCTGCGAAATGATACACAACTACAAGAAAGGAACCGGACAACCGCTCTTCCTGAAAGTGTCGTTCGCCCGTCCGCACAGCCCCTACGACCCGCCCCAAAGGTTGGCAGACTTGTACAAAGGCCGGGAAGTACCCGCCCCTTATGTAGGAGAATGGTGTAAAGACAAGCCCTATGCCGCACCACAAGACGTGGAAAAAGCTCCCAAAGACGCCGCCTTCGGGAACTTTGGCGAAGCTTATGCGGAAAACTCCCGGCGCTATTATTATGCCAATGTCACATTCGTCGATGAGGAAATCGGGAAAATCATCCAGGCGTTGAAGGACGAAGGCATGTATGACAATGCCCTGATATGCTACATCTCCGACCACGGGGATATGTTGGGCGACCATTACCATTGGCGCAAGACCTACCCTTACGAAGGTTCCGTCCATGTACCATATATTGTGAAATGGCCGGCAAGTTACGGTTTCGAGAAAGGTACGCGGATAGACGCCCCGGTAGAAATGCGCGACCTGCTGCCTACCTTCTTAGAGATTGGCGGAGGCAATGTCCCGCAAGATATGGACGGCCAATCTCTGCTGACCTTGATGAACGGCAAGGGGGAACAATGGCGAAAGTACATCGACTTGGAACACGCCACTTGCTACAGTCCGGACAACTATTGGTGCGCCCTGACCGATGGGAAAATCAAATACGTCTGGCGTTTCCATACCGGCGAAGAAGAGCTTTTCGACTTGGAGAAAGACCCACATGAACTGAAAAACGTGGTAAACGAGAAAGCCTATCAGCCACGTTTGTTGGAACTGCGCGCCTCTATGGTGAAGCACCTCTCCGAACGTGGTGAGGAGTTTGTGAAAGATGGCAAGTTGCAAGTGCTGAAACGCACCATTCTCTACAGCCCGCTGTTTCCGGACGAGAACCCGGTGGACACTGGTATCTAAGTTCACAAACGCCGTCTTTACGAACACAAAGAAGGACTTTAGCTCCGCAAAGAGGGACTTTACACACACTAAATACCTTTTCGCCCGGTGGAAGCTTCACGCTTTCACCGGGCTTTTATATTGTTGCTATCCAAGCACATCTTGTGAAACATACCCACCTTTCACATACTCTCTATGTTTCACGCAATGTACAAAGTTGTACATCTATGTGCTAAAATCGTACAGACCCTTTTAGAAGGAAAGCCTCTTGTACCACCTTCACAAAACTGCCGTGAAACTTCACGTGAAAGATACATCCTTCACCGTATTCCGCTCAAATACAATCGATTGATAGGCAGTGAAAGCGTGAAACATATAGTCTTTCCGACTCAACGCGCGATATGTTTTCAATCGGGCAAATTACATTTAATCATAAGGTCGCTCCCATTTAAAGGAACGAAGCGGCACATTAAATGATATGGGTCGTTACGTTAAATGATAATTTATCGGGTTATTTTTATGAACACAGAGACACGGAGACACAGAGATTTATTCTCTTTTGTTATGCTGAACAGAGTGAAGCATCTCTTAGTGCGTGAGCGTAGCTAATGACAAGCACAGCTAAGAAAAGTGAACTCAGAAACTCCTAATAATTAACCATTTCCAACCTTACCTTCAAAATGAGCAACAGAAATAGCAAAACGGACAATTCAGTTATTTTAAAACTCTTTAGTTTTGCGGCCAAGAATTTTAAGAACCATCTTAAAATCTAATGTCAAACTTTAAAATTTATCTTTAATATGAAAAAAGGAAAAACATCTTCTGATTATTCAAAGCGGATTTTGTTTTGCGCCTTCTTCGCGCTTTCCGGTGCGGGAGTGATGGCAAGTCCTTTCGGCGGAGAGCTTCCGGGCACAGCCGGCGTACAAGCCGTGCAGCAGAACGGAAAGACCGTGACAGGCGTAGTGACGGACAATATGGGTCCGGTGATTGGTGCCAACGTATTGGTGAAAGGTACCACGAACGGTGTCATTACCGACATCGACGGTAAGTTTACATTAAGTAATGTACCCGAGGACGCGGTGCTGCAGATTTCGTTCATCGGTTACACCACACAGGAAATCAAAGTAGCGGGTCAGACCACCTTCGCCGTTACCCTGAAAGAAGACTCTCAGGCTTTGGAAGAAGTCATCGTAGTAGGTTACGGTTCGCAAAAGAAGGTCAACCTGACCGGTTCTATCGGCCAAATCGACTCCAAAGTATTGGAAAGCCGCCCCATCACCAGTACGGCAAGTGCCTTGCAAGGTACTATTCCTAACTTACAGATTACCAACACCAGTGGTCAGCCGGGTGCAAGTCCTTCCATCAACGTGCGTGGTACGACTTCTATCAACGGTGGTAGCCCGTTGGTATTGGTGGACGGTGTGGAAATGAGCCTCGACTTGGTGAACCCCAACGACATCGCCAACGTAACGGTGTTGAAGGATGCCGCCGCTTCTTCTATTTATGGTGTACGTGCCGCCTTCGGTGTGGTATTGGTGACGACCAAAAATCCGTCGAAAGTTGAAAAGACTACAGTCAGCTATACGGGTAACTTCTCGTTTGCCAAACCTTCAATTATGCCCGAATTCATCGAGAGCCAGTCGCAATACGCTGAATGGATGAACTTGGCTTGCGTCAACGGTAGCATTGCGCAGAGATACCGTGACGAAGTGATTGAAAAGATGAAAGCCTATGAGGCCGACCCCGTCAACAACCCCGAATACGAGGTGGAAAACGGTCAGCTCTACTACTACGGCTACGCTGATTACAAGGAAAAGATGATTAAGAACGTGACTCCTACCCAACGTCACAACATCAACATCAGCGGTGGTAGTGAGAAGACTCGTTTCTATGCGTCTATAGGTTATTTAAACCAAGGCGGTCTCTACAAAGTGGGTGATGACAAATACAAGCAATTGAACACCCGTATCAACGTAGAGAACCAGACTACCAAATGGATGAAGTTAGGTTTTAAGGCTTTGTACAACTACAAGACTTCCGACGAACCTTTCTTGTATGAAGGCAAGAGCATTTGGCAACGTGTGGTTTACAACACGCCTTCCGATTTCATCGATGTATGGAGAAAAGACCCGCGCTATCCGGAATACGACCAATTCGATGGTTTGTACATTGAAAACAACCCTTATGCGTTGCTGAGAGACGCCGGGCGAAACGTATCGGACGAACACGACATTTGGTTGACCGCTACCGCGGACTTCGACATCTTGAAAGGATGGAAAGCTCACGTAGACTTCAACTACAACCTCAATTACCAGAAGGACTCCGAGCATTCCAAACCCATCAAGTTCTTCACTAATAATTTTATGGAGACTTACGGACGTACAGTGACGAACTATTACCGGATGTACAACTATAATACCAGCTACTACTCGTTCAACGCCTATACGGACTACGAGAACACGTTTGCCGACAAGCACTACTTGAAGGCGATGATTGGTTTCAACCAGGAGTTGACCAAATATTCAACGTTCAGCGGAAGACGTGACAACATCTTGAACGGTGAGATTCCTTCTTTGAGCTTGGGTTCGGGCAACCACCAAGTAACGCAGAACGGTTATGAATGGGCTTTGCGTGGTGGTTTCTTCCGTTTGAACTACATCTACAATGACCGTTACCTGTTCGAGTTCAACGGACGCTACGATGGAACTTCCCGCTTCCCGTCCGACAACCGCTTTGTGTTCTTGCCTTCATTCTCAGCCGCTTGGCGTGTCAGCGAGGAAAAATTTATGGAAAGTACCCGCAACTGGTTGGACAACTTGAAGCTCCGTGTTTCTTGGGGACAGTTGGGTAACCAGCTGATTTCATCCAGCGACTGGAGTGGTAATACGAAATATTATCCGTACATTCCGTTTATGAGCAGTGGAACAACCGGGAATTGGGTCATGGGTGATGAATATGCTACCTTGATTAATCCGGGTAACTTGGTCAGCCCCGATCTGACTTGGGAAAAAGTTTCTACCACCAATGTAGGCATTGACATGACATTCTTACAGCAACGTTTGGACATGAGCTTCGACTACTACATCCGTGCAACAAAAGACATGCTACTCAAGGTTGCTTATCCTACCATATTGGGAACCGATGCACCTCCTGCAAACGCCGCAGAATTGAAAACACGCGGCTGGGAGTTGACATTGAACTGGAGAGACAAGATTGGCAAAGACTTCTCGTATAGTTTAGGCTTGGTATTGTCTGACTCACAAGCTGAAATTACCAAATATGAAAATCTGACAGGTGCTATTAATACATACTATGAAGGCATGAAAGTTGGCGATATTTGGGGATTTGAAGTAGAAGGATTGTTCCAAAGCGATGAAGAAGCTGCCAATTGGCATGATCAAACTCAAATAGCGAATGTTGTATGGGGAGCCGGTGATATTAAAATTAAGGATCAAGACGGAGATGGGAAAATTACTTATGCAGTAGATACAGATAAAAATGGTAGTGGTACATTAAAAGACCACGGAGATCAAGTCGTTATAGGTAACTCAACTCCTCGCTATCAGTATGGTATTACAGCCAACTTAACTTACAAGGATTATTATCTGAACATCTTCTTCCAAGGCGTAGGCAGACGTGACTATATGCCGACAAACGAAGCCTTCTGGCCGGCAGGTTCTGAATACTACAATGCACAGAAGTGGCATGTGTATGACTCTTGGACACCCGATAATCCGGACGCTTACCTGCCCATACCGCGTGCCAAGGATACACGTAACCGTGTAAATAGCGACCGTTACCTGCAAAACGCCGCCTATTGTCGTCTGAAGAACCTGACACTCGGTTGGAACCTGCCCAAGCAATGGATCAGCAAGGTTTGGTTGACCAATGCTTCTATCTATGTCAGTGCGGAGAATTTGTTCGAATTCACCAAGGTGAAAGGTCCGTACGACCCCGAAGCCATTGTCAATGGTGGTAGTATGACTTATCCGTTTATGAGATCTTATTCTATCGGCGTTAATTTAACCTTCTAAATGAAAAAATGACAATGAAACGATTTTATAATTATATAATGGTAGGAGCTTTGGCGTTGGCTACAACCGCCTGCAATGATTCGTTCTTGGAACGTACCCCTACCAACGACTTGAACGACGTGGCTTTCTGGAATACGACCGATGACTTGGAAGCCTATTGCAACGGCATCTACAACGAAGCCGGCAACAACGGAACCTATAAATTCATGGTCGGTTTCCACAATGCGACTTACAGCGTAAGAAACTATGGCCCGTACGCACGGGAAATGATGTCAGATAATTTTGTCTCAACAGATGCCGGTCATTCATGGGCGGCAGCTGTTTCAGCTGGAATTGAAACATTACCTAAAGGCGTAAATTCACAAAATTATGGTGGTTGGTCATGGACATTGTTGCGCCGTATCAACGTATTTATGGAGAACTATGACCGAGTACAAGCAGAAGAAAGTGCCAAATTGCCTTATGTCGGCGAAGCCCTTTTCTTCCGTGCTTGGTTCTATTTCTATATGGTGCAGACTTACGGAGATGTACCTTTGGTGACTACACCACTGGATCCTTCTTCCCCCGAGTTGTATGGCACACGTACTCCCCGCAAAGAGGTTATGGCACAAGTTTTAGACGATATCAACAAGGCCTGTGAGTACTTACCTGCTGAAAATTGGGGCGACAACCGTTTAACCAAGGGCGCCGCTTTGGCACTGAAAAGCCGTATCGGTTTGTTTGAAGGAACATTCCGCAAATACCACAATTTGGGAGACGAACAAGAATTCTTGCGGGCATGTGTAGAAGCCTCCGAAGAACTGATGGGCATGGGTTATAGTCTATATAACACGGGAAATCCGCAGTCGGACTACGCCAACTTGTTCATCATGGACGATATGTCCGCTTGCTCGGAAGTCATCTTCTACCGTAAATATGCCGCCGGTCTGTTGCGTCACCGTATGGCGGGATATGTAGTAAACTTGCGCGATGGCGGAACCAAAGACTTTGTGGACGATTACCTTTGCATCGACAGCGATGGTCAGGCTCGCCCGGTGGCTTTGAGCCATGAATACAGCAACGATACTCCGGAACTGGAATTCACGAATCGTGACCCTCGTTTGACGCAAACCTTCTTGCAGCCGGGTAATGAAGCGTCTGCCGCCCTTCTGAATGGCGGTAATGCCACCAAGACCTTCCCCCGCATTGGCGCCATGACCAACTGGCCGACCCCGACCGGATACCATGCCATCAAGTACTATTCCAAAGAATTGGACAAAATGGGATATGGCAATGAAACCAGTGATTATGCTCTGTTCCGTTACGCCGAGGTGTTGCTGAACTATGCCGAAGCAAAAGCTGAATTGGGTGAATGCACACAGGATGTAATAAACAACACCATCAACGTGATACGAGGACGTGTCGGCATGGTGCCGCTGACTACCACGAATCCTGAAATGGACCCGAAGTATGCCAAGTATGGTATTTCTTCCCTGTTGGTAGAAATTCGCCGCGAGCGTCGTATCGAATTGTGCTTTGAGTACCTGCGCTATTACGACTTGATGCGCTGGGCATGGGGCGAAAAGTTGAAAGAACGTCCTTTGGGTATGCGTTTGGAGGATGCAGACTTCGACAATCCACGTTACGATGGCGCTATTACCAAGGGTGGTACGGCTGAAGCAGGTGCGAATGCGGTTTATGTATATGTCAATCCGGAGGACGGCAAGCAATACATTGACCCGTATGCCGGCACAAACTATGCGGCAGAATATCGCCAATTTGATCCGGAAAAAGACTATTTACGCCCGATACCCGGTGATGCCCTTAGTGCCAATCCTGCATTAGGTCAGAATTACGGTTGGGGAAATGGCTCTGAAGAATAATATCTCCCAAAGTTCAATAAATTGAACTTTCAAAGGCGGGGTTATGCATCCTGCATAAATCCCGCCTTTCCAAAATCATTAATCTTTAAAATCGTACCAAAATGAAAAACTATTTTACTCTCTCCTTGTATTAACAAGTGGTTTCTTGTATTCCTGTGAGAATACGATGGACGAACAAATAGATTCTACGTCTCAACAGCCGCAGGCAAAAATCTCTGTCATTCAGACTCCCGCAGTGGTTACTACAGATGTAGCTGCCCGCGTGGCTACACTTTTCAACGGTCAAAACGCACAAACCAAATCTATAAAATCCATCAAAGAAGTCATACCTCTTGCCGGAGAGGATGGTAATCCCGCCTTGTATGTGGTGAACTATGCCGACAATCAAGGCTATGCGATTATCTCCGCCAATAACCAATACCAACCCATCATTGCCTACAACGAAACGGGAAATTATGACATCCACGCCCAAGACGGAAGTTCCGTACTTTTGGACGAACACCTGTATGCCCTGCAACATATAGAGGCTTTGCCGGACAGCGTACAGTTAGCTTTCAAACGGCAATGGAATCAATACTTTATGAGTGAAGAGCCGTTGATGTTGAGTACTACAGAGACAAAAGCATCGGGAGAAACATTTGAAGAAGAAGAATACAGAGTGGGTGTGTATATTGAACAGACATTGAACGAATGGTCTAATGAAGGATATGAAATTATTCCCTATATCGGTAATGAGGAGCGGTACTTTACAACAGAAGAAATCCAACAAATAAACAATTATCTAATGATGAATGCAGAAGACCGTTATTTTGATGGTTTTAACAATACTGTATTTATTCGTATAAAAAGTTCAACATCAAGCTCTTCTGTTAGTCCTTTGTTAGAAACGACTTGGAATCAAACAGGAGGATATGCTACTTACACATCTAATGGTTATGCCGGTTGTGGACCTGTCGCCGCAGGACAAATTATGAAATACCATGAATACCCCATTATGTATGACTGGGATGGCATGGCAGACACGTATGCTACAGACAAAACTGCGGCTTTCTTAGCCGAACTCGGTTCAAGAATGGACGCAAGTTATGATTCTGATGGAACAGGTACCACTATTAGCAATATACGTAATGCATTGAAAAGTTATGGATATACAAATAGTAAAATTGTCAACGGGAATGATTACGCAGACTGGGAAGCTCAGCTTGACACAAATAGACCTATACTTATGACAGGTGTCGCTAAAGCTGATACAGCTCATGCCTGGGTATGCGATGGTTATCAAAATTCAGCTACTGAATATAATTGTGAAGTGATGGGGTTAGATAAAGCAGTTATGGATCACACAAATCAACCACAATATAGAGTTATGTATAGCGGACGATCGTATGACATTTATAAATGGTATCATATGAATTGGGGCTGGGGAGGAGACGAAAATGGCTATTGGTCTATATATACACCCGAAGATTATCCCAATAATCGCAAGAACATCATTGATATTTATCCTGTGCAATAAATATCTTTCCGTTCAACAAGAATAAAGTAATATCTCCCAGTTTTTATTTTAAAAACTGATCTTTGGAAGATGGGGTTATGCTGGCGTGTATAACTCCATCTTTTTTATTAAAAAGTTGTTCTTTCTATGCAGTAAAATTCTTAATCCTGTATTTATATCTATGTAATAAGTTTAATTTAAAACCAAAAAGCCATGAAGAAATGTATGATTTTGACCCTTGGCTTGTTAGCCTTGTTAACAGCCTGCCAAGAAGACAGGCCGGAGATTCAACCCCGGAAAGACATTGTGTTGACTAAATCGGAAGAGACCTTTGTGGAAGCCAATACTGAATTTGCTTTCCGCTTCTTCCGCCAAGTATACCAGTCGGAAGAAGAATCCAATCTGTTTGTTTCGCCGATGAGTGCCTCTTTCCTCTTGTCGATGGTAGCCAATGGCGCGGCGGAAAATACCCGTCAGGAGATAGTAGATGTTTTGGGAATAGGCACTGAAACGATGGACGCGCTGAACGAGTACAACCGGAAACTGATTACGGAACTGCCCACATTGGACAACCGAACGCAAATAGGGATAGCCAATTCCATTTGGGTGAATCAAGATTATGCAGTCTTGCCCACTTTTGCAGACATCAACCGCGATATGTATGACGCCACGGTGCAGAACTTGGACTTCGGTAACGCAGGAGCGGTTGACATCATCAACGGCTGGTGTAACGAACATACGCAAGGGATGATCCCCCAAATCATCAAAGAAGTGAAAGAAACGAATCTCGTGTACCTGCTGAACGCCCTCTAATTTAAAGGCTATTGGAAAACTCAATTCAAGAAAGAAAATACACGCGTAGAAGCTTTCCACAACTTGGACTATACGCAGACCCGTATGCCACTGATGCACCTCGGAGGCGAGAGTTGGCGTTACTCGGGCAACGAGTATTTTGATATCGCATGGTTACCTTACGGCAACGAAGCGTTCAACTTGGTCATCTTGCTGCCGACAGAGGAAAAGGAAGGGGAAGAAAGAGACCGGAAATGGGAGGAATGCTTGGCACAGCTGACCGCCGAGAACTGGCGGACGTGGTTGGATGACAGTTACGTGCAGCCGATGGACTTGAAATTGCCCCGCTTCTCCCTCCGCTATGAAAGAAATTTGATAGACGATATGCAGGCGTTGGGCATAAAGGACGCTTTCGACTCGGGAAAGGCAAACTTCTCCCTGTTAAGCAACACCCCGATATACCTCTCATTATTGAAACAAGTCGCCACGTTGGATGTAGACGAGGAAGGAACGAAAGCGGTGGCGGCGGTAACAGTAAGCGGCGGAGAGTCATCCGTCGGCCCCGGAGGTGCTTTTTATGTAGACCGCCCGTTTGTGTTCATGATAACGGAATATAGTACCGGCAACATCCTATTTATAGGGAGGGTGACGAAGTTCTGAATGTATCGCTCCCTCTTGTAATTTAGCGCGCGCAAGCGCGCTTAAATTAAGAATTAAGAATGATGAATGAAGAATTAGTTGTTGCAGAACTCTCCTCCTTCTGGAAGGAGGAGTACCCGTAGGGGGAGGTGGTAGGAGAAATGTGCCGCTTTAGCGACTCCTATTTTTTTCTTATTATGATATAAATAGGTCGAACCATACTTTCCTACCACCCCGCCCGTTGGGCACCCCTCCTTCCGGAAGGAGGGGAGTAGATTGTACCACTCTTTATTAACTGAATCTGTGTTCATCTCGTTTCATCTGTGTGCTATAAGATAATTTTGATTAGTTACTTATTATAAACTAACATCACTATTATGCGGAGAATCATTTTTTATTTCAAAAACTGATCTTAGGAAGATGGGGTTATGCAAGCGTGTGTAACTCCATCTTTTTTATAAGAGGTTCATCCGGTATTGGCACATTTGTCACAACAGCACATTAAATTTCATTTCTTTTTCGTACCTTTGCCCTATACATTATTAATATAGCAACAATGGACGCAGTAAAAGGTATCCCCTACGGAGTAGCGCGCTTTGAGGAAGTGCGGAACGAGAACTTCTATTATGCCGACAAGACTATGTATCTTCCCTTGTTGGAAAGTACAGGTAAATACCTGTTCCTCATCCGCCCGCGCCGTTTCGGCAAAAGCGTGTTTGTCAGTATGATGCAGGCCTATTATGACGTCGCGAAGGCGGACAAGTTCGACCGACTGTTCGACGGGCTTTGGATACACGAGCATCCCACACCGTTGAAGAATGCTTTTCAGGTGATTTATTTCGACTTTTCTTTAATTGGTGGCAGGGATGAGCAGGAGTTGGAAACGAACTTCAACCGTTATTGCGGACAAGTATTGGATGTGTTTGCCGAAATTTATGCAAGTTATTACGATGCGGGGTTCGAGCAGGCGGTAAAATCCACTCCGGACGCCCGCGGCAAACTGAACCATATCAGCCTCCAAGCGCATAAGAAGGGCTACCCACTTTACCTGATAATAGACGAGTACGACAACTTTACCAACGTCATCCTCAGCGATGGCGGGAAAGACTTGTTCCGGAAACTCACCCACGCCAGCGGCTTCTACCGGGATTATTTCAAGATATTCAAGG
>CALUIQ010000169.1 GCA_944320735.1 uncultured Bacteroides sp.
ACTGTAGGGCATCTTCCATTCAGTGGATTAAGTACCACATTTTTTCATAGACC
The DNA here is from genome assembly GCA_944320735.1 of uncultured Bacteroides sp. Taxonomy (GTDB): domain Bacteria; phylum Bacteroidota; class Bacteroidia; order Bacteroidales; family Bacteroidaceae; genus Bacteroides. Next base: position 54 of record CALUIQ010000169.1, read on the forward strand.
GTTCATAATGAGCAAATTAGCGGAATACTAAGTTCCGCGAATACGTTGATTATCAGCTATGTAGGTATGGAAGAACAACGTGTTGGCATTAAGCCGAATGTACGCGTTTACTTGAAATCCAATGCGGAGATGTTGGATGAGGTAATGGTCGTGGCTTACGGTACGGCTAAGAAGTCTTCGTTCACGGGTTCGGCGTCTACCATCAAGTCCGAGAAACTGGCTGAGCGTGCCGTTTCTAACGTCACGAACGCTATGGCAGGACAGGTGGCAGGTGTGCAAATCACGCAAAGCAGTGGACAGCCGGGTACTTCCGCCAGCATCCGTATCCGTGGTATCGGTTCTATGTCGGCCAGCAACAGCCCGCTCTATGTAGTGGATGGCGTTCCCTACGATGGAGAGATTTCGGCTATCAACCCTGCCGACATCGAGTCTATGACGGTATTGAAAGACGCTGCCGCCAACGCCATCTATGGTGCGCGCGGTGCCAATGGCGTGGTGCTGATTACGACGAAACGTGGTGCTACGGGTGAAGCGAAAGTGACTTTCGACGCCAAATGGGGTTCCAACAAACGTGGTGTGCCCAATTATGACGTGATGACCGACCCTGCCATGTACTATGAAACGGCTTATCGCGCGATGTTCAACTCTCAGTATTATAATGGAAAGTCAGCGGCAGAATCTTATGCCTATGCTGACCGCATCTTGCTGGACGCCAACAACGGTGGTTTGGGTTACTTGGTTTACACCGTTCCCGAAGGCCAAAAGCTGATTGGTACAAACTTCAAATTGAATCCGAACGCTACGTTGGGTTACTCTGACGGTACGTATTACTATACGCCGGATGATTGGTATGACGAAATCTTCGGCAAGAAGAACTTCCGCCAGGAATACAACGTGACGGTTTCCGGTGCGTCAGACAAACTGAACTACTATGTGTCTGCCGGTTACTTGGACGACAACGGTATCATCGACAACTCTGGATTCGAACGTTTCACCGGCCGTGCAAAGGCTGACTACCAAGCTAAGCCTTGGTTGAAGGTAGGTAGCAACATCGCTTATACTTATTATAATATCAAGTCTCCGTCGGGTCAGGCCGATTGGGGTAGCACGGGCAACCTGTTCTACATCTCTAACTTGATTGCGCCTATCTATCCGATGTATGTACGCAACGCAGATGGCAGCATCAAGGTGGACGACCGTGGCATTACGGTGTACGATTTCGGTTCAGGTTCTACCAACTTCAACCGTCCGACCCTGATGGGTAACCCCGCAGGTACGTTGTTCCTCGACGACCAAAATACGTATAGCGATATGTTGGCCACCAAGTGGTATGCAACGATTACCCCGATTGAAGGACTGAACATTACGGCTACCTTGGGTGCCAATGTATTGAACCAACGCGCAAACGCATTGACCAATCCCTTCTACGGAAGCGGTGTGACCGCACAAGGTTATGTTAGTGTAGAACACCAACGTCTCTTTGACATCAACCAACAATACATGGCCACTTACAAGAAGACGTTTGCCGATGTGCACAATGTGGATTTGTTGGCCGGCTTCGAGTCTTATTCGCACAAGATCCAGTATTTGGGTGGTTCTAACTCCATGCTTTACAACCCGTACATCGGTGAGTTGAACAACGCCATCAATACGCCTCCCAGCGTAAGCTCTTATACGCACGAATACCAAACGATGGGATATTTGGCTCGTGCCCAATATGACTATGACGGTAAATACTTCCTGTCCGCTTCGTATCGTCGTGACGCATCTTCCCGCTTCCACCCGGACAACCGTTGGGGTAACTTCGGTAGCGTAGGTTTGGCTTGGCTGATGACGCAGGAAGACTTTATGCAGGAGTATGAATGGATTGATATGTTGAAGGTGAAAGCCAGCTATGGTATACAGGGTAACGACAACTTGGGTAACAGCACCGCTTACTATTATGCTTATGCCGACCAATTTACCGTAACCAACAGCAACGGTGACTACTCGGTGGTATTTGCTTACAAGGGTAACAAGGACTTGACTTGGGAAACTTCACACGCCTTCAACGTCGGTTTCGACTTTGAGTTGTTTGGCAGCCGTTTCAACGGTACGGTAGAGTACTTCAACCGTAAGACTTCGGACTTGCTCTACAATCAGCCGGTACCCATCTCGTTTGGCTACAGCAGCGTGCCCAAGAACGTAGGTACCATCATCAACCAAGGTATCGAGTTGGACTTCAACGGCGTGCTCTACAAGAACAACAACATCGAATGGTTGGCCAACTTCAACCTGACCCACTACAAAAACAAGATTACGGAACTCGACCCGACTGTTGTCGAGAACGGCATCCGCTACTCCAACGCCATCTACCGCGTCGGCGGTTCGCTGTACAACGCTTACCTCCCGGTATATGCGGGTGTTGAAAAGGAAACCGGTCTGCCCCAATACTATGTAGACCCCGACAACGGTGACTACACCCTCACGACCAACTACGAGCAAGCGCAACAGTCCGACTTGGGCAGTACGCTGGCTAAGGTATATGGTGGTTTCGGCACCAGCTTGAACGCCTATGGCTTCGATGTCAGCGTACAGTTGTCTTACCAATTGGGCGGCAAGATGTACGATGGTACCTACGAGGCTTTGATGCAGACAGGTGACCTGATGGGTCAGAACTTCCACAAGGACGTGCTGAAAGCTTGGACGCCGGAGAACACCAACACGGACATCCCGCGTATGAACACGGCCGACGTATCTAGCCAGCGTATGTCTTCCCGCTTCTTGGTAAGCTCCGACTACCTGAGCCTGAACAACGTCACGGTAGGTTACACGCTGCCGAAACGTTGGACCGAACGCTTGGGCGTTTCCAGCCTGCGCCTGTATGTGACGGGTGACAACTTGGCCGTGTTCTCTTGTCGCAAGGGTTTCGACCCGCGCCAAGGTCTCGGTTTGGGTAGCTCAACGGGTAGTGGTAACTTCACTTACTCCGCTCTGCGCACCATCACGGGTGGTATTACGCTCAATTTCTAAATTCGTATATAATTATAGTATAGAATGAATATGAAAGCATATAAATTATTTTCAGCCGTTGCCGTGGGAAGCATGGCATTGGCTTCGTGTGCCGACCTCGACACATTTCCCCAAAGCGGCTCGTTCACGGAAGATCAAAAGCAGGAGGTGGTAGAGATGCTGCCCGGCCGCTTGGCCGCTGACGTAACGGGTATGTATGCCGCCAACTTGACCCAGTTTACCATCTTCGGTGCCCAAGGTCGCCACGATGATTTCGGTTATCCGGCAGTGGCTCTGTCCAATGACTTGAACGGGCCGGATATGGTAGGCCCCAACAGTGGTTATAATTGGTTTAGCACATGTAGTGAATATTCCGACCGTAGCGACACGTACGCCAACCCCTATATGCGTTGGGCATTGTTCTACAACCAAATCAAGATGGCGAACGACATTATCAACTCCATCCCCGACGATACGGACGACCCAACGCTGCTGGCTTATCGCGGACAAGCCAAGGCTACCCGTGCTTTCGACTACTTGAGCCTAGCTCCTTACTTCCAATACAAGTACAAGGGCAACGAGGACAAGCCTTGCATCCCGCTGATTTCAGAGCAAATGGATGCCGACCCCAACAACCCGCGCGCTACGGTGCAGGAAGTTTACACGCAAATTATGGCTGACCTCGATGCCGCCATTGCCGACTTGGAAGGTTACGTACGTAACAACAAGGGGGAGATAGACCAGCAGGTAGCTTACGGACTCCGTGCTCGTGCCAACCTCTATATGGAGAACTGGCAGGCAGCCGCAGATGATGCCGCCAAGGCTATGGCAGGTTACACGCCCTATCAGCGCGAAGAGCTGACCAAGCCGATGTTCGTTGCTTCAGACGAAAGCGGTAATGGTTGGATTTGGGCATTGGAAATCACGGACGCTGATTACAATGCAACCAGTCCACTCGCTTCATGGCCAAGCCAACTCGGTTCCTTCTGCCAAGGCTCTTATTCAGCTGGGGCAGGTATGTATAAAACCATCAACGTACTGTTGTTCGACTTGATTCCGGACACGGATGTACGCAAAGGCTGGTGGGTAGACGAAAATTTACATTCGGACAATCTCGCTGGACAAAGCTGGGGCGGCCTCGCTTCGGGTGATGACATTGCAACTTTGGTCGTAGCCAATCAGGGTAAAGCCGCATTCTTGCCTTATACCAACGTGAAGTTTGGTATGTACGGTGGTTTGGGCAACAATGTCCCTGCCAACGACTGGCCACTGATGCGCGCTGAGGAAATGATTCTGATTCAGGCCGAGGCTACCGCTATGGCGGGTGGAGATGGCAAGACCATCTTGGAGAACTTTGTGCGCACTTACCGTGATCCGCAGTACACTTGTCCGACCAATCGCAGCTTCCAAGACGAAGTTTGGTTCCAGCGTCGCGTGGAACTGTGGGGCGAAGGTTTTGCCATGGCAGACATCATGCGCTTGGGCAAGAATGTAGTACGTGTAAAGAGTGGTGTGACGAGCAACTTCCCCGAAGCCTACCAGTTCAACGTTGCCGCCAACGATCCGTGGTTGCTGATGCGTATCCCGCAGGATGAAACGAATGCCAACACCGGTATTCCGCCTACGGCAAACAACACAGGCGGTCAGATGCCGGTAAAAGGTGACGGCGCAGGCCTGACAGATGGCGTAACGGATTAATTAGTTAACATTAATATAATAGGAATATGAAAAAATTATATAGCATATTGTTCATACTGGCTGCCATGTTTACACTGACATGGACAGCATGTACAGATGAAATAGAATATGTACCGGCAGGACCGGTGGAGGGTATAGGAGCCTATTTCCCTCCTACTGTTGTGACGAACTATGAATTAGAAGGCACATCCGGTAGCATTACTTTGAATGTAATGCGTACCGACTCTGTTGGTGCCGTAGAAGCTGCGCTCACTACGACTTTTACAGAAGGAGGTGAAAATGTATTTACCGTACCAAGCACAGTCAGCTTTGCTGATGGAGCTTCTACCTCAAGCATGACTATCAATTATGACGAATTGGTACGAGGTACGACTTATAACATTACGTTGACCTTTGCCGAAGGTACACCTTATGGAAACTCTTCCATTACATTAACGCTTCTCTATCCAGATGAAGTAGTTTACACATGGAAAGAAGTAAGTACTAATGCCATTCTAAAAGAAAGTACGTTCAGTTTCATAGGGATGAGCGATGTTGAAACAACCGGCATTAAAGTAGAGAAAGCGAATGAAGGCAATGTGTATCGTTTCCGAGTTCCATTTGACAATGAGTATTTTTATGATACATTTGGTGGTAACGTATATGACCCCGAACCTGCTCCTGAAGAATTCCCGTGGATTGTAGTTGACGGTGAGACTTATAAGGATGAAGAAGGCAAACCGTTATATTATATAGCACCTGTTGCTTTAGGATTCTCATTTAGACTGGAAGGCCAGAACGTTTATATTGACACGGATGATAAGACGACCCAAAACTTTGGTTCTGTAGCTTGCAACCTCTCTACAGCAAATGGCCCAATTGGTCCCAATGACTCTGACTATCCGTTGGGTACATATGATGAGGCAAAGAAGATGATAAATCTGGGTACTTTATTTATCTATGTTGAAGGTGCCGGTTATCAAATGATAGATAGCAAAGAGAAAGAGATTTATTTGGCACTTGATCCCGCATTGTTAGAGACCGACTACGATCGCGACTATACTTGGGTAGATGTGCCCGAAGCAGCCGGTTATTTTACTTCAGAAATAGCTTCAGGTGCAAGCTGGGTACAAGCAGTACAGGTAGCAGAGCAAGATTCTACATTCTATCGCTTACCTTATCTGTATGCCGGTGGAGAAAAGAACCATCTGTATTTCCATTTGGACGTAGAGGATGACTACAAAGTAACTGTTCCTTCCGGTCAACACTGGACAGGATTGACTTCTTTCGGACAGCAGGTTTGGGTAGAAGGTGTAACCAACGAATCATCTTACGATGTGGAAAACGACAAGCTGACTTTGGCTTTAAACCTTTACTTCGCTGACGAAGAAGGCACAAAGACATTCGAATTGGGACAATTCACCGAAACTTTCCTTTGGGGGCAGCCCAGTGAATTTGTTGAAGCTGACATCACGGACTATGTAGGTAACTGGGTTGTACCGTTTGATAACGGTAACGGAGCACAGTCTATTCTGGTAAACATCACGCAGGAGGGTGATGCCGCGCTGAAAGTTCAAGGCTTGTCGGGAACAGATCCTGCTTCCTATGATGATACTATGTACCTTGACTATGATGCCGCCAACGGACAGGTTGTCTTCAGCTTCCAGCAAGTGGCTGACGTTCCTACGGAAGAAGGCTTTTATATGGGTGTTGTGGCACCGTATGACTACACGACAAATATGTTGGGTAGGGAGAGCTTGATTGGAGGCTTGACACGCAGCGGAATATTGAAGTTCACAGACGCTCCGACTAATGAAGGCACGTACAACTCGATGATTTACCTGATGACGGACGGCCAAGGGTTTGGTATGTTAACCGGTTATTGGAACTACTTGGAATGGGAACCCTACACTGATACCGCTTCTACGAAGTCGTTGATGAAGTTTGAAGCTCCGAAGACCTTCAAGCCTACGCTTAAGCAAGGATTTACTCCGCGTCGCACGTACAAGACGGAATTGAACATCCAACCGAAACCGGTAGAGAAACGTTCCGCTGTAGGTTCAAAAAGCGTAGTACTGAATAACAATCTGCCGACATTTAACTTGACTCGCAGATAAAGATCGCGCATAATCAAATAAATAGGCTGCCTCCACTTGGGGCAGCCTATTTTTTATAATATACCATATTATATATAGTTCATCCGACAAATGCGTGGGTAAATGATAATTTATCGGGCTGTGTGTTGTCCTATTTTTCAGCCGCAGATGACGCAGATGGCACGGATTTTATATTTTTAGAAAAACAACATCTGTCATATCGAACTTGTCGAGACATCTCACATAATGCTGAGTATGCACTACGTGAGACCCCTCGACTACGCTCGGGGTGACAGCAGGGCGAAGCCCCTTTAAAAATCCGTGTTATCCGCGTCATCTGCGGCTGAAAAATAAACACACAGTTAAATTCCCATTTATCACCTATACGTTTGTCGGATGGCTCCTTTTCCTTTCATAAACCATAGGCTTTTCTCTTGCAAAACTATAGCAGCGGAGATAACAGACGCACGAAGCTCTCCAGCATCTTGCGGGAGGAAGGGCGTTTCTGCCAATGTTTCAGGTGTAGCTGTTCGCAGTCGCGTTGGTCTTGCAGGAACACTTCGCGCATCTGCAGGGCAAACTCTGTGTCGTAGATGAAGGCGTTTACCTCGAAATTGTGTTCGAAGCTGCGGAAATCCATGTTGGTGGAGCCAATGGTGGCCAGTTGGTCGTCGGACACCATCAGTTTGGAGTGCAGGAATCCTTTCTGATAGAAGTAGACTTTTACGCCCGCTTGCAGCATATCCGACAGGTAGGAACAAGTGGCAAGGTGTGTCAGGCGCGAATCGGCGTGCTGGGGCAACATCAATCTTATGTCTACGCCGGACAAGGCTGCTGTCTGTAACGCCACGAGAATGGTTTCGGTGGGCAGGAAATAGGGGGTTTGGATGTAGAAATATTTTCGTGCGCGGTAGATGGCCATGGCCAATCCCTGCATGATTTCCTTCCAGTTGCCTACCGGCTCGCTGGTGACAATCTGCGCCCATGCGTTTCCCTCGGTGATGCCCTTGGGAAAGTAACAAGCCTTGGTGAGCAACGTGCGGTCCATGAAATACCAGTCGAGCAGGAAGGCGGTTTGCAGGCCATGGACAGCCTTGCCCTCTATCAGCAGGTGTGTGTCTCGCCAAATGCCCCACGATACACCACGGACATAGCGCTCGGCCAAGTTCATGCCGCCTATAAACCCGATGCGTCCGTCAATCACGACAATCTTACGGTGGTTGCGGTAGTTCATTTTGCTGGTAAACGCGGGGAAACGTACTTCCAGGAAGGCGTGTACCTCTATGCCGTTTTCGCGCATGGCTTCAAAAAAACGTTTTGGCACATGCCAGCAACCTACATCATCGTACAGTACACGCACTTCGACCCCTTCGCGTGCTTTTTGCATCAATGCGTCACGTACTATGCGGCCAATGGCGTCATCCTCAAAGATGTAAAACTCGACATGGATATGGTGGGTGGCTCCCTGAATTTCACGCAATAAAGCCTGCAACATACCCTCGCCGGTGGTGAAAGCCTCGAGCTTGTTTCCGTCGAATGGGAAAGACTGGATGGTGTTTTGAAAGAGGGAAATCAGGCGACTGTAGTCTGCGGGAATTTCATTGGATGGTTGGGACATATACTCCAGCATGGGCTTCTTCTGAAGCCTGTTATAGCCTTTCCGGCTGATCATGCGCTCGTGTCGCTGGTTCCGGCCAAAAAAGAAATAAAGCACCAGCCCGATGAATGGGAGAAATATCAGCACAAGTACCCATGCCAAGGTTTTTACCGGATTGCGGTTGTCGAGGATGATAACCACGATGATTCCGACAATCAAGGCCAGATACAATACGTTGAAGACGGTACCGGCAATTTGCCCCAATAATAAAGTCCAATCTATCATTTGTTTCCCATTCTTTTGAATAAATGATAATTTATCTGTTAAATGAAGAATGATGAATTTAGAATGAAAAATTGAGGAAATCAACTCCCCTCCTTCCGGAAGGAGGGGTGCCCAACGGGCGGGGTGGTAGGAAAAAAATGGTTCGACCTATTTTATTATATAATATAAGATAGGAGTCGCTAAAGCGGCATATTTCTCCTACCACCTCCCCCTACGGGTACTCCTCCTTCCGGAAGGAGGAGAATTCCTGTTACCATTCTTCATTCATCATTCCTAATTCTTCATTAAAGCGCGCAACGCACGCATAAATTCCCATTTATCATATGAGAAACAAATGTAGAAAAAATCAATTTAAAAAACAAGCAAAACCTGATTAGAAACGACGGTGCGGAGGACGTGGGCCGTGTGGTCCGCCAAAACCACCCCGCATGCCCGGACGTTTGTCGCGGTTGATTTTGCCGCCGAAGATGTTCAAGCGGTAAATGAGGTGCAGCATGCAGTAACTGTTCACGCCGTTGTATTCGTAAACGGAACGACCGCTGGCGGTCAGTGAACGGCTGATGTTGCTCTGCTGGCGCAGGATGTCATACATCTCGAAGCTGACCGTCATGTCACCCTTCAAGAATGTCTGGGCTATCTGAGCGTTCCATATCAGCTCGTTGCGGTTCATACTGCTGTCTCGGTATCCGCGACGACTTTGGTTCATAATGTTTGTATTGAAGCTCATATTCCAAGGCGCGTTGATGTTGGTAAATGCACCGTAAGCGAATGTGTAAGGGTTCTGGTTGTTGGAAGGCGTCAGCTTGTCCTTTTCGATGGTGTAGGAGAAGTTGCCGTTCAGGCCGACCTCGAATATGTCGTCACGATAAGTGGCGCGCAGATTCTCGCTAAGAGCCAGGTTGGTTGTCGTATTCTTCTGCTCGATGGCGTTTGCACCGCTGCCCGAAGTCAGGTAGCCCACGTTGTTGGCGTATCGGATGTTCGAGAACGTGCCCACGTTGAACTTCTTGTTCTTCAAAGCCGTGTTGAAGCCGAACATGCCGAACAAGCTCCAATTGCCGTTGATGTTCTTCGGCATGGAGGTCCAGCCACCGGTAGACTCGTTGTAAGAGCGGCTTTGGCTAATGCTGTTTTGCGTAGCCTGAAAGAAACTGCGCACAAAGATGCCTCGTTGCAAGTCGGCTATATAATTATTGTAAAAGAGGTTGACGTTATGACTGAACGAAGGCTTCAAGTCCGGATTACCCATGCGGATATTCAACGGATTGGCGTCATCGGTTACAGGCAACAGGTTCTCCATGCTGGGCTGGCTGCTTCGTCCGCGATAGGTGACGCGCAGTTGGCTTACTTTGGAGAAACGCATGCGGAAGTCGATGTTGGGGGCGAAGTTGAACACACTGCGGGTGCTCAGCGTATCAATCTCCCCTTTCTGATAAGACAGTTCTGTGTTTTGAGGACGGAAAGACAGGCCTGCGTTCAGCTGATACTTCGGGCGGATGACACGCAAGCCGATAAGTGCGTCGTGTTCGTACGTTTTGTATTCGGCGAATTTGCTCTGGTCGTCATCCCTATGTTCAAGATAGTCCGAAGGAAGCTGATTGCCCATTTCCCAACCTAAGCCGGAAAGGTCGTACGTATTGCGGTCGTTTTTGCTGTAGCTGTATTCGAAACGGTAACTGAACTGCAAAAAGATGGCTTTGGCAATGGGTTCGCTATATGTCAGCTGTGCCTGGTAGCTATAGTTGGACGAAGGCGAAGTGGTATAACGCCGGATGATGTCATCTTCGCGCGAAGCGTCTTGGAAATAGCGGGTGTCCGATGAACTGTATTGCTCGCTGTCATTGTCACCATAGTTGAATCTTCCGCGCAAGGTGATGTTGCGGCCTTTGGAATTGAGCTTGCGATTGATTTGCAAGCTGGCATTGGCCGACAGGGAGTTGCCATCACTTCTCGACTGGTCGTTACTGGTATTGACGCGAATGTCTTTCAAGGGGTCATCGCTCAAGATGTCGGCTCGTGTCAAGGCGGACAAATCCAGATAATCATTCGGATTGCTGATGTATCCGTATGGGTCGGCGTTGAA
>CALUIQ010000170.1 GCA_944320735.1 uncultured Bacteroides sp.
AGAAAAATATGTATAAATCTGCGTCATCCGTGTCATCTGCGGATGAAAAATTCACGACTCGATAATACACGCCTCAACCGAAACTTTCTTTATCTATTCCAACGGGCCTGTCTTTCCTTTTATGCCGTCTCTATATCCTCGCCACAGTGCTTTTAGCTTGGCCGCTTTCTGTCTTTCGTAGAGTAATACAAATGCGATGCGTTTCCACAAATGGTAGCGCAAATGAGCTTTCAGGTTGAGATAGTCCGGATAGAGACGATGCAGGATGATGCCGTTGCGCACGTTGTAATAGGTGCGGGCTGGCGGATATTCATTGGGAAACACCTCGCGACCCAACAATCGGTGTTTCTTCTTTTGGTAGCCAAACTCGTGTTGCAACAAGATGTCCCGAAAACATAGCGTAGGGATATTCTGTCGTGCGGCCCGCCAACAAAACTCGCAGTCAATTCCCCAAACAAACAAATCTTCCCGGAACAGTCCCAGCTTGTCAAACAACTCCAAGGAATAAATACTGGCGGAAGTCATAGCGGAAGTGACCTGAATAATGGAAGCCTCTGCCGGGTAAAGCGTAGTATGCTGCGAACGGAGGTAGTAGTTGGTCGAGAAGATAGCAGTCTGTCCTTTATGTTCTTCTTCCCATTGTTCCACCTTCGTTCGATAACGAGCCATTTCCCCAGGCAGAAAGAAACTGTCCTGGTCCATTGTCATCAAATGCGTACAACCTTGGGCACGTGCCTGACGGACACCTTCGTTCAAGGCAGCCCCGATGCCTACGTTATGGGGCGTATTATCCCATCGCAAAAGGTAATCCACTTGCGGCAGATAGGTCTGAATATTCTTTTCGACTTCTTGGTTCGGGTGATAGAGTACAACAACGCAAGCCAGTTTCATTTAAAATTTACCATTTACAAATTACGATTTACGCTTCTATTATCTTAATAGCCCAAACGTACATCAACACAAATCTTTGGGATAGATCAGTTCGTTACGAGGAATGAAATTCTTCACTTGGCGGCCGATGACCTGAGCGCGGTCAGCCCATTTATAACCGTCACCCGGACTGAGGAGATGCAAATCTTCTTCCTTTATTACGTCACCGGGTTGTAAGTCATAACGTGTAGCGATGGAACGTTCCAATTTTATGCGGGCGGCGGCCACGGCTGGTTCAATGTACAGCTCTTCACGCCCCAACCAACGTTCGGCCAATCGAATGTCGCGTATCATACGGTTCACCCCGTCCGGTCCTAAGGAACCTTGTTGGTCGGTCCCTTTCATTCGCCGGTCAATAGTGATATGCTTCTCTACGATTTCGGCACCTAACGCCACAGCCGCCACCGGTGCGGCAATGCCGATGGTATGGTCTGAAAAGCCGATGGCATATTGTCCATAATGCCGTTTCAGATAAGTGATTGTAAGCAGATTCAGGTTGTCAGGAGCCGTAGGATATTGTGACACACAGTGTAGAATGGAGATTTGTTCGTGATAGCGGGTGATGACCTCCAAAGCTTCATCCAGTTCCTTCCGTCCGGCCATACCGGTAGAAAGGATGATAGGGATGCGAGTCTCGGCCATAGCCTCCAGCAAAGGCAGGTTGGTCAGGTCGCGGCTTGCCACTTTCAGCCGGTCAGGCGTGAAAAGCTTCAGCAGCGAAAGGCAACCGGGCGAGCAGAGTGTTTCTACAAAGTCCAGTCCCAATGATTTGGCGTGGCGATACACCTCAAAATGTTCCTCATCCGTCAGCTCCAGTTTCGCACGGTGTTCGCCATAAGTACGTCCAAAAGAGTTGGGCGAATCGTAGGGACGGTTCATTTGCGAGTCAGTCAGTTCTTCATTGAGGTCGCGTTTGGTCATCTTCACCGCATCCATCGGCCGCAGGTCTAAGTCGAAAGCGTCTTCGTGTACCGGACGCGAAACCAAGTCTACTATCAGCTTGGCCAAATCGACAGAGCCGTTATGGTTCTGTCCTATTTCTCCTATGATATAGGTGTGGTTCATTTACAATTTACAATTTACAATTTACAATTTACGATTTACAAGGCTCTATTTTTCATTTCTCCGGATATTCTCCCACATCTTTTCCAAGTATTCAGGATGGGCGTCTACCGTTCGCAACAAAGCAGGAAGGCTACGGTCTGTATTTTCGTACCACTCGGCATAAAGACGAGCCAACAGACAGAAATCGTCCGTTGTGTCGAGGGTAAAACGCAGGTCTTGCCGCCCTTCCAACTCTGCGGGCAGAGGGAGCAATCGCACACTGAAAGCGTCCGGATGGGTGTACAAATAAATAGTGACGTGCTCACGATAAAGCTGTTCATCGGTGAGCGAGGCGACCCGACGCAAAGCATCGAGGGTAGTCAACTCGGCGAATAGTCCGATATGCGACTTGATGGTAGGCCGCCCGTCGGGCCAGCCAAACGCTACATAGTCTGCCGGTTGATTGTCGTGCACCTCAAAAAGCGTCCGGAAAGAATCCGCCCGAAGGAACGGATTGTCCGAGCACACCCGTATCAGACGGTTTATCCCGAACTGCTCGGCGGCTCCGATAAAACGTCCCAATACATTGTCCTCGCTGCCCCGGTAGCAGTCAATGCCTTTTTCTCGTGCCACATCCGCCAAGACATCATCTTGCGGGCGTGTCGTAGTGGCCAAAACCATACGCATTCTGGGACAAGCCGCACGTATCGTCTCTATTTGAATGTCAATGATACGTTTTTCCCCATAGAACGGCAATAGAATCTTTCCCGGCAAGCGTGTAGAACCGGTACGTGCCTGTATGATAATCCCATCCATATTACAAATTTTTTTTTCGTTTACTTATAAGTGATTGCACGTGAATGTGCAAAATTGATGTCCGAAATGCGTCTCCCGCTTACCTGACAGATGCCGGGGCAATACAGGCGCCTCCACCCCATCCTCCAAACGGACAGGTGCTTCTTCTACCACAATCTCATCCCACAAGCCTGCGTCTATAAAACTTTGTAGCAATTTGGCACCGCCTTCTACCAGCAGCGATTGCAATCCACGGTCATACAAGTCAGCCAATATCAGAGAAAGATTCCGCGTATCATACGTCAATGTCGGCTGTTCACCCTCAAACAAATGCAAGTCGGCCGGCAAACGATGATTGCTATCTATCACCACACGCACCGGCTGAGGTCCGACCCAAGCTCTTACATCCAACCGCGGATTGTCCAACCGCGCCGTATCAGTACCTACCATAATAGCCGCGTGTTCCGCCCTTTGTTTGTGTACCAACATTTGCGTATATACATTCGAAAGCCGGGCGGGCATCTCTCCTTCTTTCCTCCGGCGGTCGATATAACCATCCGCGCTTTGCGCCCACTTCAGAGTAATGTAAGGACGCTTGCAGGTATGATAGGTAATGAACCTGTGTATCAGTTCCCGGCATTCCGCCTCCAACACGCCGACAACGACCTCACGTCCTGCCTGCCTCAGTTTCTCTATGCCCCGCCCGTCTACCTTAGGGAAGGGGTCTTGACATCCTATTACAATGCGCCCGATTCCTTTCTCCACGATAAGGTCGGCGCAAGGCGGTGTTTTGCCATAATGTGCGCAAGGCTCCAAGCTGACATAAAGCGTCGACTCGGGCAACAGTTCCGGCCGTCGGACAGAACGTATGGCGTTCACCTCGGCATGAGCCTGCCCGCACTTGGCGTGATAGCCTTCGCCGATAATACGCCCTTGATGTACGATAACCGCTCCTACCATCGGATTGGGCGGTGCCCCGCACCGACCGTTACGTGCCAACTGAATGCATCGGCGCATATATTTCTCATCTTCAATTTCCATCTTCCTATTTTCGTATTTACGCCACATTGCTTATTTTTGTACGCATAAACAACGAAGCATATGAATAACATTGTCACTCCGACTCTCATCCGCCAACAGCTACAAGCCCATTACGAGCATAACGAAGCCGTTTGGCTGACACGGATTGTATGTCACGAAATCTTGGGTCAGCCTATGACGGACTTTTATTTGGGCAAAGATATAGTTTTATCCGCAAATAAAGAAAAAGAATTAGCAAACATTCTGACACGTTTGTACCGACACGAACCGATTCAGTACATACAAGGCAGAACCCGTTTCCTGGGACGAGACTTCCACGTGGCTCCAGGCGTACTGATTCCGCGACCTGAGACAGAGGAACTGGTAGAACGAATTATCAGGCAAGCTCCTACGGGCGCACACATCTTAGACATCGGTACAGGAAGCGGTTGTATCGCCATTTCCTTAGCTCTATCTGTGCCGGGAGCCCAAGTAACGGCTTGGGACATCTCTCCCGAAGCCCTCCGCATAGCCTGCGATAATGCCCGAATGCTGAAGGCCGATGTACATTTTTCCGCCTGCGATGTACTGACAGTGCAACCCGATGCAAACGAACGGTATGACCTCATTGTCAGCAACCCGCCTTACGTCACCGAACGTGAACGGGAAACGATGGAACCCAATGTGTTGGAATGGGAACCCGCCCAAGCCTTGTTTGTCCCCGACGATGACCCGCTCCGCTTCTACCGCCGTATTGCGGACTTAGGTCGCCAATTATTAACCCCCAACGGGCAACTCTATTTTGAAATAAACCAAGCATACGGAGAAGATACCGCAAAGATGCTGCACGAATATGGTTACACCTCTATACAAATAGAAAAAGACTTGTCGGGCAACGACCGCTTCGCCATATGTCAGAAAGTGTAACGAATACCCAATACCAGGAAATGCGTAGGGGAATGAACTATAGAGCACTACTCAGTACTTATATAGAAGTACTGGAGTAATCTCTATAGAAGTACTGCAGTACCTATTATAGAAGTACTGAGCTGGGGTCTTTTAGCATTTCCCGGAAGAACCTCCCTTTTTAGGAGAAATCGTTTGGCAGATAAAGTTTTCAATCGTAAATTTGCGGGAGAAAGATTATATCTCAGAAACATAATGTTTGAGAAACATAATAATTGGGTAGGATATGGAATTTGTAGACAGGAGAGAAGAACAACATTGGTTGACAAGAGAATTTATACTATATTTGCCGCACAAATAACAATCTATACAACTATGGACATCAAATTATTGTTAGTGGAAGACGACCCTAACTTGGCATATATCATACGCTCCGGCCTGGAAGATATGGTGGGAGGTTACGAGGTGACAACCGCTTCCAACGGTGCTGAAGGCTTGAAAGCTTGGGAAGCCAACAAGCCGGACATCATCGTAAGCGACATCGATATGCCCGTGATGGATGGTTTCGAGATGGTACGCCGCATCCGCGAGACGGACGGTTACACCCCTATCCTGTTCACCTCGGCCTTGACCTCGCCCAAAGATGTGAAGCGGGGATATGAACTGGGCATAAACAACTATATCAAAAAACCTTTCGCACCCGACGAACTGGACGCGCACATCCACGCCATTATGAAAATGAACACGGGAGGCCGACTCCGTTCGGAGACGCTGCACAAGTTGGGCAGCTATACGTTCGATGCCGCCCGCGCCACCTTGCGTGATGACCGGACGGAGAAGGAACGCCCGCTTACCGTCCGCGAGAACCAATTGCTGGAACTGTTGGTAAAGAACAAGAATGAAGTGGTGCGCCGCGAAGCCATCCTCAGCCGCTTTTGGAATACGGAGGATGATTATTTCGCCTCGCGCAGCCTGGATGTATTCATCACCAAGCTGCGCAAGATGCTGGAGGATGACCCTTCCATCTCGTTGAAGACCGTGCGGAGCGTAGGGGTCATATTGGAGGTGAAATAATCAAACCAACTGCTTCGCCCGCTCCAACGCGACATTGATGTTAGGGCAAATGTTTTCCTCGCCCAAAAGTTCGTAGAAGCCCGACCTTTCCAGAACTTTGTGAACCTTTTCGTTGACACCGGAGAGCACAATGGTTATCTTCTCCTTTTGCGACATACGGCACAGGTTCTCCAAGTTGTGTATACCCGTGGAGTCGATGAACGGCACACGGCGCATACGTACGATACGCACCTTGGGACGATCGCCCAACATAGCCATCACGTCCTCAAACTTTGTGGCAATGCCGAAGAAATAAGGTCCGTTGATTTCATAGACCTCTACCCCCTTGGGAATCACCAAATGTTCCTCGTGCGTGTCGAAGTCCGTTTCCTTATTGGGGTCAATCTCATTCTTGATGACCGATATTTCCGTAGTTTCCATCACACGGCGCATAAAGAGCACACAGGCGATGACCAATCCCCACTCGATGGCCACAGTCAGGTCGAAGATGACCGTGAGGAAGAACGTGATGAGCAACACCGTCACGTCCGACTTGGGATTCTTCAGCAGTGCCTTGAACGTACGCCATCCGCTCATATTGTAGGAAACAATGACCAACACACCCGCCAGACAAGCCATCGGGATGTATTGCGCCAAAGGCATCAGGAAAAGCAGGATGAGAAGCAGCACACCCGCGTGTACAATGCCCGCTACGGGCGACTTTCCACCATTATTAATGTTGGTCATCGTGCGGGCAATGGCTCCCGTGGCGGGGATGCCGCCAAAGAGCGGAGTGATGATATTGGCAGCTCCCTGGGCTATCAGTTCCGTATTGGAGTCGTGCTTGTCGCCTATCACACCATCGGCCACCGTAGCCGAGAGCAACGACTCGATAGCGCCCAATACCGCAATGGTAATGGCTACCGGGAAAAGATTCTTCACGGCTTCCCAATCGAGGGCGGGAATGGCCGCATCAGGCAATTCGGCACGGATGCTGAATCGGTCACCAATCGTATCAATACACGTCACTCCTCCGTAAATCTTTAGTAAATAAGCCGCTACGGTCACCAGCACAATAGCCACCAACGAGCCGGGAATCTTCTTGGAGAAACGGGGTGTCAAGGCGATAATGACGATGCTGACCAAAGCCGTGGCGGTATTCCACCAGTTCACCGTATCGAAGTGACGAAAGTAGAGCATCCATTTGCCCACAAAGTCGCCCGGCACTTTCTCTCCACCGAATTGCAGGCCGAACACATCGGCTATTTGGGTGGTGAAAATCGTTACCGCGATGCCGCTCGTAAAGCCCACGATAATGGGATAAGGAATAAACTTGATGACGGCTCCCAACTTGAACACGCCCAACAAAACAAGAATGACACCCGCCAGCAACGTAGCCACTATCAGTCCCGCTTCGCCGTACTGCTGGATAATGCCGTAAATGATGACGATGAACGCTCCCGTAGGGCCGCCTATCTGCACTTTGCTTCCTCCTAATAAAGAGATAAGAAAGCCCGCAATGATAGCGGTGATGATGCCTTTCTCAGGCGATACGCCCGAAGCAATGCCGAAGGCGATAGCCAACGGAAGAGCTACAATACCCACAATGATACCGGCCATAAGGTCGGTCATAAACTGTTCCTTCGAATAGTTTTTTAAGGTCGAATACAACTTCGGCCTGAATTCAAACGCTTTCATTTTCTGTTAGTTACCTGTTGATGTTTGTTATCCT
>CALUIQ010000171.1 GCA_944320735.1 uncultured Bacteroides sp.
TATTATGGACTGCTGACTATGGGGGCACGGTATGGGGATATGCTGAAAATGGTTATCCCGAACAACTGCGTGAGGGAACAATACTGGGCATTTATGCGGGATTATTTCAAGCGGAGTTTCGATGTGGACCTTAGTGCCTTGAAAAGGGAAATGATGGTGATGTCCTTGGAAGGTGATTGGCAACCACTAATCCGCCGCATTGCCGAAGCTTACAAGGAAAACTCTTCCGTCCGTGACAGCATCCGGGGCGAGCACAACCTGCAGGGTTTCTTCAAGGCTTACTTGGCGTTGAACTCGCTTTACTTGGTGGAACCAGAGATAGAGCTGAACTATGGCTACAGCGATTTCCTGATGCTGCCGGACAAGGCACGCTACGCGGACATCGCCCACAGCTACATTATGGAATTGAAGTACGTCAACCCCACCGCCACGGATGCCGA
This sequence comes from uncultured Bacteroides sp., assembly GCA_944320735.1. Classification (GTDB taxonomy): domain Bacteria; phylum Bacteroidota; class Bacteroidia; order Bacteroidales; family Bacteroidaceae; genus Bacteroides. Next base: position 441 of record CALUIQ010000171.1, read on the forward strand.
AGTGGAAGCCAAGAGCCGGGAAGCCGACGAACAGTTAAGAAAATATAGCGCGGACAGAATCGTTCGCCGCATCTGTGCCGGTACGCAGCTACATCTGCTGAAGGTTGTATTTCGTGGGGCGGAGATGGAAATATGTGAGGAAGAAATATGAAAGTATCTGTCATCATACCCGTCTACAATGTCGCTCCCTACGTAGAGCGTTGCCTCCTGTCCGTCCTGAACCAGACGTGGCAGGATATGGAGGTCATTGTGGTCAATGACTGCACGCCGGACGATTCCATGGAGATTGTCCGCAGGGTAGTGGCGAACCATCCGCGGGGGACGATGGTGCGGATGCTGGAGCACGAAGTCAACGGAGGACTTTCCGCGGCTCGTAATACGGGCATTCGTGCCGCCTCAGGCGATTACCTTTACTTTTTGGATAGTGATGATTATCTGCCTTCAGACAGCATCGAGAATCTGGCAAAGCCGGCGGTGCAATACTATGCTGATTTTGTCATAGGCAATTATAAAGTGACCGGAGCCGACTATTGGGCACCTCCCCTATGCCTTTCCGCAGGCTTTTACGCGGGCAATGACGTTATACTGTCAGCCTATCTGAAGAACAAATGGTACGTTATGGCATGGAACAAATTGGTTCGTAAGGATTGGCTGTATGACAATCGGCTTTTCTTCGAAGAAGGTATAGTGCATGAGGATGATTTGTGGTCTTTCCGCCTGGCCTGTTGCGCCGAACGGATGTACGTGGCCGATGCGGTTTCCTATTATTACGATATGCAGCCCCAGTCCATTATGCGTTCTCCTTCCAAACGTAATTTGGAATGCCGTGTCATAGTCCTGTGTGCCATCTTCGATTTGATTACCGCCAGCCCGTCTTTGTTGTCCAACCACTTGGTCTACATCTTCTTCGAAACACTGAAAGCCAAATACTTCGACCGCATACTGTATCATTCTTTGGACGAAACTTTCCGTTTAGAGTGCTACCGTACTTTCAGGGCGAAGAAATACCTGTCGGCTTGGAAAGCGTTGTTCCGTTTCCGGATAGGGGCGGGGTTGGCGTTGCGCAACCTGCACTATGCGTTGCCCGTGCGGGCGGGATACGTTTATTTCAAGTCGTATGTTCGGCTGATGTATTACATTTCTGTTCTGCCTATCAAATTGAAAAGGTTAGGCGAGAAACTTTTAATGAATTAAAATTTGGAAACATATCGGTATCCTATGAGAAAGTGTTGTTTTATTATCCCATATTACGGGAAGTTCCCGGATTATTTCCCGTTGTTTCTGCATACGTGCCGTTGGAATGAAGACTTTGATTGGCTGTTTGTCACGGACATCGATTTCGATGGTGATTGTCCGGACAATGTGCATTGGCTGCGTATGTCATTTGAAGAGTTAAAAGGGTTGGTGCAATCCAAATTCGATTTTAAGATATCCTTGGAACGTGTTTATAAACTGTGCGACTTCAAGCCTACCTATGGATATATTTTTGAAGAACACTTGAAAGACTACAAATGCTGGGGACATTGTGACATAGATACTCTTATGGGAAAAATCAACCACTTTCTGACCAATGAGCTGTTGGACAAGTATGATAAAATATTCTCGCTCGGACATTTTACGGTCTATCGGAATACGCCTGAGAACAATCGTGTGTTCATGAAGGACATTAATGGCTACTATCCTTACAGGGACAAACTTTCGCAAGGAGACTCATTCACGTTTGATGAAGAATATAAACCCGACAATGTGAATCAGATTTTTTTGCATCAGCACAAAAAAGTATTCTATTCCGATTATTCTATGTGCCCTCACCAATATTTTGTGAAATTTGTTCGTCAGATACTTGTCAAGTCCCCCATCCGGGATGACCTATTCGATTTTTATATAGAGGAGTTTAAGGATGCCGTGTACACTTGGGAAAACGGATGCCTAAAGCGGTATTACCACTACCGCGGACATTTGGTTTGCGAGGAGTTTCTTTATATGCATTTCCTGCACCGAAAGATGGATTGCGCGTTGGCCGTGAATAAGGAATTGTCGCAGTTTCAGATTGTGCCCAACTCATTCGTACCCTTAGAGGTAGAAAAAGTTACGGAGGAGAATTTTCGGAACATTCGTCGTTCTTCTTATTCAAAATTCGCTTTTACGTGGCGTCTTATCAAGCTTTCGCTTTGGTGGAAAGTACAAAGGTTCTTGTGATAATAAAATAGTAACGAATCAATGAAAAGTCCTGCCATTTCTGTGATAGTCCCAGTGTATAATGCTGAACCTTACTTGCCACGTTGTCTGGATAGTATTTTGGAGCAGACGTTTACCGATTTCGAGTTGCTGTTGATTGATGACGGCAGTCAGGATAAGGGGGGTGCTATTTGTGATGCCTATGCGCAAAAAGACAATCGTATCCATGTTTTTCACCAACCTAACGCGGGAGTCAGCTATGCCCGCAACACGGGCTTGGATCATGCTTGCGGACAATACGTTGTGTTTGTCGATTCAGATGATTACGTCTTGCCCGATTATTTACGCAGTCTTTATGAAGACGTTTGCGGACATCAGGGAGTAGGTTTGATTATTCAGGGGGCGCACGGTGTCAATTCGCAGGGCGAACCATTGCGCGATTTTCTTTTCCCGGACATTTGCTTGCCTTATCAGCGTTTTGATGAAGCTTTTGCCGAGTACGAACTTTGGTTTTGGGGATTTTCATGGGGAAAGATTTATCAGAAAGCCGTTTTGGATGCTCATCACATTCGCTTTGACGAGGGTATCAGTTGCCGTGAAGACTTGCTGTTTATGCTTCGTTATTTGTTTTTTTGCGACTACCTTCAGTTCCGTCCCGCAATGAATTATATCTACATATATTACACGCATTCATTGTCACATGGGAAATTACATTCTTTTGATACAGAATATCATACTTTTATTGCTTTTCGGGGTATAGCGCCGCAAATTGTACAGACATGGCATTTTTCCGGTGGTAAAGCCATGACCGTAACTTTGGCCGATATCTTTCAGCGGGCGTTGAAGACGGACTATCAGCTCTATCATAAGGTGTGTCGGAAAGAACGGATAAAACACGTGAGACTGTTGACGAATGCTGCGGGTGATTTTTTGCGGACGGGTTGTCGGTATTATGCGTATAAGATAGACTGGCTGGGCGGTTTGCTTTTGGAGTGGCGCCTGTTTGCTTGTTACGACCTGTTCATTTCGCTGATGTTTCGCTTCCCCATCAGGCGGTTTGTGTATGATCCTCTTCGGGGTTCTGATAGAGGTATTTGAGATAATAGGCTATTTTAAGCATCACTTATATCATTTCTTGCGAAAGAGGAAGCGGTGTACAAATATGCGGAATTCTTTAAACGTTCCGTAAAATAAGGTGGAACACAGTAGGGAATAAACTAGAGTGATAACGATGCCATACACCGTCCAATGAAGGAACGACTGTTCAGGCTTGAACAGGGAGGGGGGCAGTAACCAACGGCAGGCGGCCGCAACCAACAAGAGAATAAAAAAGAGTTGGAAATAGCGAGTCCAATAGTTGAGTACCGGCGTTTTGAATCCTTTGCTGTATAGGAAGTAGGGCTTCCAAAGGCAGATAATTACAATTTGACTTGAAATGTTTCCCAATAGGATGCCCGGTAGTCCCCATAAGAAACCGCCGATAACGGATACGGTCAGATTGATGATAATTTCCGTTATCGGTGCCCAAGTATCATAGAATAGACCATGGCCTTCGATAAACTGGTCAACGGTTCCTCGTGTATGATTAATGAACGAGTTGGCAATAAGCAGCAGCAGGATGTGGTGCGGAAGAATATATTTGTCTCCCAGCCACAAACTAATGAATGGCTCAGTTAGTAGCCATAGGGCGAACGATACACAGCCCGCTATCAGAAAACGAAAACTCATCAGTTCCCAAAACACTTGCCGTATTTTCGTTTCATTGTTTTCAGCTATTAGGTTGCCCACACTGGCTCCTGTGCTTTGCAAGAGGCCTATAAGTCGAGTGATTTTATCCACAATAAGAGTGTAATTGCCAAAGAAAGTAACTGTTTTCAGTGAGACAAAAGCATATATCAATAGGGGGGCAGTCTGGAACTGAACAAAGTATCCCATCTTGTGCACAAAAAGCTGTTTGGTGTAAGTCATGACCTCTGGATATCTACGGAACAGTTTTCGGCCCTGCCTGATGTCGCTCTTTAGCCAAGGATAAATCCGGTTCATCCGTGCGTTCAAAATGAACGTGTAAGCGATGCCGAATAGTAGTTCAAAGGCTATCCACCAGTAGTAGTTCCCAGTATAGTATGCTATGGCCATTTGCGCCAAGGTCTTGACCAAAAGTGCGCCTTGATAATAAGCCGTCACCACGTAATTCCGCTGATCAGCGTTCAGCAAAGTCTGCTTGTAGTTGAAAAAATAGCTGAGTAGCGAAGAAATCAGCATAGAGAAATAGGCAAAGTAGATGACCCCGTATGAAAAAGGTGTGTCTGGGAATATCCAAGGCAAGAAACAGCCCAATAGGCAACCTGCCCCTCCGATGATGAATCCTATTTTTTGGTAAATATATCCAAAGACTGAGATGATTTCATTGATTTTCTGACGGTCATCTGCAAAGAGCGGTTTGTACAACAAGTAACCGATGGCGGACGCCACGCCCAATTCCGCCAAGTTCAGGAAGTTCAGAAGATTGCCTAACGTACCGCTCAATCCCACAAAATCATCTCCTAATGTGGACAAGAAAATCTTTCTTGAAAAGAAAGAGACGAACAATGACAAAAGGTAAAACAGAAGATTTACTTTGACATTGAGCAGTGATTTTTTGATGCGTGACTCGTGGGGCATTCTTAGGAAGCTTATATGTTTTCTATAGGCAAAGGAACAAAAATAATGCCATATTGACAAAAGATATTTGTTTTTTATTTTACCTTTGTAACAATTGTAACCTATAATCATCTTGAAAAATGAAAATACGGCAGTCAAATATTGAATTATTACGGTTGGTCGCCATGTTTTTTGTGTTAGTGATACACGCTGACTTTTGGGCACTGGATATTCCAACTTCTTCTGATTTGAAAACAGATACGACATCAACTATAGGCCGTCTGCTTTTTGCGGCTTTTTCTGTTGTCGGTGTAGATACCTTTGTCTTGATTTCCGGTTGGTTTGGCATACGTCCGAACTTAAAAAGTACTTGCAATTTTATTTTTCAAGTGTACTTTTTCTTATTATTTTTTTTATTTGTTTCCTTTTTCTTTGTAGACATTACACTAAGGGAGGCAGTCAGTTATCTTTTACTAAATAACGATTATTGGTTTGTCAAATCATATGTAGGACTTTTGTTAGTAGCTCCTTTGTTGAATGCGTTTGTCGAGAAGGCTTCTAAAAAGCAGTTGGAAACTTTTCTGATTTGTTTTTATGCGTTTCAAACCATTCTCGGTTGGTTCTCATACGGTGCAGTTTATATTGTTTATAACGGTTTTTCTGTATTCTCCTTTATGGGTTTATATATATTGGCACGTTATGTACGGCTGTACCCTTCGGTTTATACTTCCATCAGTAGAAACAAATGTTTGGCCGTTTATGTTTTCATCAATATATTTCTGACCAGTGTCTCGACATTGTTCTTAGTTTTCGATTTGCCTGATTATTGGGTTGCCAAAATGGCGTCAAGCCATGTTAATCCTTTCACGATACTGGCCTCACTCTATTTATTATTGTGTTTTAGCAAGTTGCGCATTCAGTCTAAAATCATTAATAAAATGGCAGTTTCAGTTTTTGCTGTATATTTGTTACATCAGAATTCGTTCATACTGGATGAATACAGGTCATTGATGGCCAGACTATATCAAGAATTCGATGGCTTAACTTATTTGTTGGCTATCAGTCTGACATTGCTACTGGTTTTCATTTTGGCTATCCTGATAGACCAACTTAGAATTTTCCTATGGAGGAGATTCTTCGAGAAATGGATTCAGACAATGATTGCGAATCATAGGGCTAACTAATAGGCTTCTTGTCAATCAGGTTATAGTCTTGGTCTTTGTATTCTTCCTGTTTCGTAAACAGCAGTTTAAGGTTGCCGATTCCTTTTTTGAAGCGGAACCAGGCGCTTTTTATGAGGCCTCCTCCGTTGTTCAATATTTGGTTGGATGTGATGGCTCTTACTTTACGTGTTCGCAGAAATTTGAGCTTGCCGTATTTCTTCAGTCCCAACGCCATCATGCCGTCCTCGCCCCGAATGATGTTGGTGCGGTAACCCACCTTCTTCCCAGGGGCTGTACGGAACGCCAATACCATACCCCTCACGCAAAGTTCCGGACGGTTGAAGTTCTGCACGTTGAGATAAATGTCGCGCAACAGTTCGTAGAAGAAAAGCCCCGTTGCTGAGTGAGCCTTGTCGGGCAGGAAGCTCCAAAGGCCGTATGTGCATACCACGTCTTTTTGTTGAAGGTAGCGCACATGGGTAGCTATGTAGTGCGGGGGATAGAGGGTGTCCGAATCGATGCAAATGTGGTACGTTCCCCGTGCATACTCCAATCCGCATTGACGGGCAAATCCGGGACTTTTCCTTGTCTCGCTGTACCATGTGACTCCCAGTTCGGACAAAATCGTATCCGTATCATCGGTTGAATGATTGCTAACCACAATAATTTCAGTGGGGAAGTCTACGACATTTTCCACCAACGACCACAGGCAGGCCAATATGTGCCGTCCCTCGTTGTGCGCGATGGCGACTACCGAAACCACAGGCTCTTTCACGTGGGAGAACTTCTTCAGTTTTCGTGCCACTTCCTGTTTCACTCCTTCCGGCACTTCCGTATAAGGACGCTCATAAACAGCCAAATATTTCTGAAACCATTTCATACCTTTATTGGATAATCGTATCGCTCGATTACATCTTAGTTTTTGCAAAGAAACAAATTTTATTCTGACTATACAAATTTGTCATTCTCAAAATAAATATGTTTCTTTGTAAACTGATAGATTGCCAAAAGGCACATATTTGTTAAAATGAATATCCGCAAAGCTCCTATTCAGCTACGAGCTACAAGCTACGAGTAAACGAGTAAAGTTACTTGTAAGACCCAAAGCGCAGCCTACTTGTAGCTTGTAGCTCGTAACTTGTAGCTGAATGGCCGATTGTGGACATTCATAACTTTGTATGAAAAGCTGATATATGCGTTAAAGAATATGAGTCATTGGAGTAGAATGCCGGATGCCTTGAAGGAACAAGTATTCAAGCGTCTTGAACTGTTGGCCTCAGTGGCCAACTTGTCGGAAGAGAATCGTATACCTATGACAAGGCTGTGGACAGGTATTATGTCAACCGTATCGTGGAAGAGGATATGCGGCGGGAATGGGAAGAGAAGTACAAAAAAGGTATGGAAGAGTATTTGGAGAAAGGCAAGCAGCAAGGTTTGCAACAAGGTCTACAGCAAGGTCTACAGCAAGGTCTTTTATCCACAGCATACAATCTGAAGAAAATGGGACTGTCTGTTGAACAAGTGGTTCAGGCTACTGGCTTGACGGCTGAAGAAGTGGAGAAAATATGATAGGGGAGAAAGGCTACGCCCGTCCTTACGAGGCGGACGCGCGTCCGGTCTTCCGCATTGGCGTGAGCTTCTCCTCACAGACGGGGACAGTGGAAGAATGGAAGATGATTGAAAACTAATAAAATGAGTAAAAATATATGATTCAGGCTGACAGTCAGGTAGTATCCATCATTACCATCAATTACAACGGTTGGCGTGACACGTGCGAAATGATTGCTTCCTTTCGCCGCTATGAAACGTATCCTTACGAGATGATTGTGGTGGACAACGCTTCTTCGGGCGATGACGTGGAACGTATTACCGAGTTGTGCCCGGACGTCAAGCTTATTCGAAGTGAAAGGAATCTGGGCTTTGCGGGAGGAAACAACTTGGGACTGCCCCATACGATGGGTGAATATGTATTTTTTCTAAACAATGACGTGGTCATTAAAGCACCCATATTACAGACGCTGGTTGACTGTCTGTCCACGGGCAGATGGGGAGGTGTATCACCTTGCATAGAATTTTTTTATCACCCGGAAGAAATTCAATACTATGGGTGTACGGAAATGACTCCCGTCACCCTAAGGCATACGATAGAACCTTTTGACCCTTCCCGCCGGGACGATTTCTTACATCCGCACGAGACGGAGGTGCTGCACGGCTGCGCCATGATGGTGCGGCGGGACGTGATAGATCGTGTTGGACCTATGTTCGAGGGCTATTTCCTGTTTTACGAAGAGTTTGACTGGAGCCTGCGGATGCGACAGGCGGGATATAAACTTTTTTACGAGCCACGGGCGGTGGTGTACCACAAGGAGGGGGCGACCATTGTCAAGCAAACTCCGCTGAGGGAATACTACTTGCGGCGGGCACGGGTGATGTATGCGCGGCGCAATGTCCGCGGCTTCCGCCGTTGGTTGTCCTGTCTTTATCTGTTGGGCGTGGTGATGCCCGGTAAGATTGTAGGACACTTGAAGAACCGGCGTCCCGACCTGGCGGCGGCTGTTTGGCGGGGCACGTGGAGCGGGCTGTTCGCATCCATTACCATCCGCAGATGACACGGATCGCACGGATAAAAAATTAAAATCTGCGTCATCCGTGTCATCTGTGGTTGCAAAATGAAAGCAGTTGATGAGTTCTCGGACAAGCTCCCTCTTATTCCGAATGTCTGATGAAACGGGAGATTCTTTCATTTACAATTCGGAGGTAGGTGCGTTTCATTTTTTCGTTTAAGAAACTGTGGGCTACAAGTTTTGCAGTTTCATCAGGAAGTTGCGTGTATTTATCCAGTATTTCTTTGAGACGAGGTTCTGCAATTCCAATTCTTTTTCCAAACCGTTCAAAGTCGAGACGGCAGGGGTGGGAAGTCTTGTCCATTACGTCGCTCTTTACAATGTTGGGCGACAACCCGCCGTCAAGTCCAAAATCATCTCCATTTACATGCAGGCAGGTGTTGAGCAGGTCGTATGCAGGCGCCAAACGATAATTGGTTCCATGAAGAATGAGCGAGAAGTTTTTTAAGTGGCCATCGCCATTGCCATAGATGTAGTTGAAAAGTACCAGTTCAAAGAATCTTTCCATATCATCCATCCATTCAGCCACGTTCCTACGGATAGCGGAAGCAATGTCTTCATAACTGCCACTGTACTTGAAATGCAGGCCGCCAGTCAGCTCATAGCGTCCTATGATAGCCGCGAAGTCCTCCATGGTCTCTTTTGTTCCATCGGGCAAAATGTCAAATCGCTTGACTATATACACGGTTTGTCCGCTTGGGGTAAAGCATAATCCGTTGGCTGCGGTCTGTATGCCGTAAACTTGGGAAGCAATTTGCATAGTGAGGTGTTCGTTTGCGGGTATTTGCTTACGGTTCTGTAATGTTTTATCCCAAGGAGCGGGTTTTAATATATAGGTCGAACGTTCTTCATCGCGCGCAATTCTTATCTTCCCCTCCTCCACAACGGCTGGAAATTTCTCTTGCACACCCGAAACGGATATGCGATGTATGGCAGAGGCCAAGTCGCTCGTGTTGAGCATCTCGTCGATGTCAAAATCCAATACGGGACTCACTGTTTGGCCATCAAATAGGGCTTGCGCTCCTTTGGCACTGTATGTGGAGAATCCCTCCGCAAGGGTGGATGGGCAATTTTTAATTTCAATCATCTTTAATTTTTCTTACTTGTACCGCACCGATGACGTCTTTGTCTGCCATAGCCGTGAGCAAGCCGAAGAAATCTCTTTCGTCGATTCTCAGGTTTCGGCATATCACTTTGCGGTTGGTTCCTTCCGGCAACATATTCGCGAAAAAAGGAAACAGATATTCAGATTCATAGGACTTGTTCCGCTTGGGCATTGTGACGGATATGGGCGGTAGCCCGGACGCGAGATAAGCATCGTCGTAACAAAACGTGTAACCTCTTCCGGGAACTTTCTCTGTCAACACTCCGGCTTTATGTTCGTTCACGTAAACATCCAGTTGTTTTATTCTCATGCTTGTCGTTCGTTTTCGGGTTTCCATCGCAAAGGTAGTGAAACTTATCGGGAAAACAATCCATTCTGCGTACAAAATGCGTAAATCGCTTATTATTAATTATTTATTGCAATAGCGCAGGGTGTGAATGACAGGTTGGCACCCTATATATGCGACTTTCTATTTACGCGCCTGCGAGACTGAATGTTAATGTCGTTAACATTCAACTACGCACGCACGATAAGGGAAGTCGATTTTTCGGGTGCCAACCTGTCACAGTCGGGTTCAGGCACTATGTTCGGGTACGTGCTTCAAAGTCTTTTTCTAAACTGAGCAACAGCTCGTTAAGCATTTCCCTGCGGTCTTCCTTGCATTCTTCTTGAATGAAGGGTATCAGTTCGCGCAGTACGGCGTAGTAAGCGTACAGGTTGGGAGTTTCGCCCCGCAGCACTTTTTTGAAGGTGTTGGGGGAGATGCGCCCGTTCTTGCAAATCTGTTTTTGGTTCAAAACTCGTCTTTGGTGAATGCAGATTTCGATATGCTGCTTCAAGTAAGCACCCAAATGGATGCATTGCTTATGATTTTTCTTCATAATGCGTTGTCATTTAAATAGTTTACAATAATCAAGAATGCGTTGTTTAGCTTTGGAAGCAGCGGGCGCAAGTTAGTCGGAGTTGTTAATATGACAAAATTTTTATCCCATATGTGAGAAAAGTTCGTTGGGAGGTTTATGGGACGTTGCCTACCTTTGCAGCCGTTTTACAAATTATAAAGCTAAAAAAAGAATGGACATAAGCGTTAACAATTTATTAGTCAGCCTTTTAAAAGGTTATGCGGACATTTGTCCCACCGAGGTAAAGTTGGAAACTATTGTTGAGATGATTCGGAGCGATTCGTTGGTTGCCCGGTCGACCGAGCTTCACCGTTACTACTTGGCGCAAGGTAAGGATAAGGCGGCTTCGCGCGAGAAATCCGGTACTCCTTGTTTCGCCGTGGCGGTGCGCTTCAGCGGCGGTAAGCGGAAAGAAAACATTGCGGAGTGGACTTCGCTCTGCTTGGCGGACTTCGACCACATCGAAGCGGGGCAGATGGAGCGTTGCCTGAGGTTGATACGGGAAGATTCGCACACGTTACTGGCTTATACCACCATCAGCGGGACGGGCATCCGCGTCATTAGTACTTATGAGCCGGGGAATCGGTGTACCATATGTACGCCGCAAGTGTTGTATCGGCTGGCTTTTGAACAGATGAACACTTATTACCGGACGCTGACGGGACTGGCTTATGACGAGAAGTGCAAAAACGCCACCCGGTTGAGCGGGCTGGCGCACGACCCGAATGTGTATTACCATCCAGATGCCGTCCCCTTTGTGGTGGATAAGGCGGAAAAGCAAGCGCGACGGGCATCCAAACTGTCTGCCCGTGGAGAGAAGCGCCTGAAGCGTGTGGTACAAGTCATTGAACACCAATTGGAGGAGGAAGGCGTAGCCTACGAGCCGCATCACCACAACGAGTACATTATGCGCACAGGTTATTTGCTCAATGCTTACGGGGTAGACCCGAATTTGAGCATAGACTGGGCGGTGAAGCGTTTTACTGATTACGATGGCGATGTGGAGGGCATTATCCGCTCTTGCTACAGGCAGACGGAAGAGTATGGGACGCTCCAGTTGCCCTCAAAGAGCAAGAATGATGACAGTGAAAACTTTTTCGCCTCCGTCGCCGAGATAGAGTCTTTCCTCGCCTCGAAAGGCAGCTTCAGGCTGAACACGGTGACGGGCAAGTGTGAGTTCGCGCCCGCCGGAGGAGAAGACTTCACCGACCTGACGGACCGCCACGTCAGCACATTGTGGGCGCAGATGGACAAGGAGGTGAAGCCGCTGCGCATCGGCGACCTGCGGACGGTGTTGCAGTCGGAGTTTGTGCCGCTGTACAACCCTTTCCGCCAGTACTTCGACGGGTTGCGGCCGTGGGACGGCGTGACGGACCACATCGGGCAGCTGGCCGCCCGCGTCCACGTCAGCCACGGGGCCGACTTGTTTCCGCGCTGCTTCAAGAAGTGGCTGGTGGCGATGGTGGCCTCGCTGCTGGACGCGGAGGTGGTGAACCACCAGATTTTGGTGCTGATAGGCCGCCAGGGCATCTACAAGACCACGTGGCTGAACAACCTGCTGCCGCCTGCGCTGCGCCGCTACTTCTACTTGAAGAGCGACAGCCGCAACATCTCGAAGGACGATGTGCTAACGCTGGCCGAGTTTGCCGTGGTGTGCCTGGAGGAGCTGGACGAACTGGACGGGCGTGAGTTGAACCGCCTGAAGGCGCTCACCACGCAGCGCAACGTGAACGAGCGCGCCGCCTACGCCCACTTCAAGGAGGTGCGCGCCCACATCGCCAGCTTCTGTGGCACCAGTAACCACGTCCACATCTTGAACGACATCAGCGGCAACCGCCGATGGATGCCTTTCGAGGTGCAAAGCATCGACAGCCCTTACTTGCACGAGGTGGACTACGAGGGTGTCTACGCACAGGCTTACGCCTTGTCGCAGGGCGGTTTCGCTTATTGGTTGGAAGGGGAGGAGATGGAGGAGCTGAACCGTCACAATGCCCACTACGAGGTGCCTTGCCTGGAGGAGGAGCTTATCTTGACCCACTACCGCCGCCCCTTGCCGGGCGAAGAGGGCATCTTCGTCACCGTCACGGACATCCTGGCCCGCATCAACGCCGGCCTGCGCGAGAAGCTGAGTCCCGTGAAGATAGGCATCGTGATGAAGCGCATAGGCTTCGAGCAGATACGCACGGCGGGCAAGCGCGGTTACCGGGTAGTGGAGCTGAACGGGGATGAAATCTACCGCAACCGCCAGGCGTTGGCGCGGTACAACTGAATGATAAATGGTTCATGATGAATGAAAACCTGTGGTTTGTACGATGCAAACCACAGGTTTTTTAGTTATAAACCTATGTTTTTGGAGTTGCAAACCTATGGTTTATGAAGCGCAAACCTATGGTTCGCCGAGAGCTTCCACAATCATCCGCACGTGCACCGGCATATACATGCGACTGTGTGGCTGGCAGCCCGCCGAGACGAGCCGCTGCCGCAAGTTCGGGTAATAGTCTATCCAACTCTGAAGTTTCCTGTAGGCCACTTGTGGGCTAAGCGCGGGAAAATAGCACTGCGCCAACTCCGTGCGGCCGTATGCGCGAATGTCAAAATGTTCCATAACCGTGTTGTATTCCATTTGTTTATTATGACGTAAAGATACAAAAAAATGACTGTCCCGCCATACTTTTCCCTGTCAATAATCAACTATAATCAACCTTAATCAACCACAATCTATCCCTGCATACAATAAGCGTCAAACCGCCCTCCGCCCCGCCTTATCTTTGTGCCAGCAAAAAGAGAAGCGGCCGGAGGCCGCAATTGACAATTAACAATGGACAATTGACAATGATTTGCTAATCAATATCCAACTCATTGTATTTGTCAATTATCAATTGTCAATTGTCAATTGTGCGCTCCGCGCACATATCATTGTCTAACTAAATTTGTTGTATTATGATTTTGTATCAAAAGTATCAAATGAAAGGGGAACTTCCCAGCAACGGGTTGTGGTACGCCCGCCCGGTAATCAACGAGACGTATGACATCGAGGCATTGTCCAAGCACATGTCCAAGCACAACACGCCTTTCTCGCCCGGCGTCATCAAGGGCGTGCTGGCGGACATGGTGGCTTGCATCAAGGAACTGGTGTTGGACGGCAAGAACGTGAAGCTGGACGACCTGGCAATTTTCTCCGTGGGCATCGTGACCGACCACGGCGCGGAGTCTGCCGAAGCGTTCAAGGTGTCGGAACACATCAAGGGGCTGAAGCTGCGTGCCCGTGCCACGGGCGAGCTGAGCAGTGCCAAGATAAACTTGGAAGGAACCCTGCGCGAACAAAAGGCGTACTACGTGGACGACGAGACCACCGGAAGCGGCACCACTCCCGATGACAACGAGGAGGACAACGACCCGTCGGGCGGCAGCGGAACGGATGGCGGCGTGACGGAAGACCCGCTGGCATAAATTCATTTACAATTTAGCAATTTACAATTTACGATTTGTTAGAGTGTAAACGGGAATTTAGCGCGCGCAAGCGCGCTTTTAATGAAGAATTAAGAATGATGAGTGAAGAATGACAAAAGAACTCTCCTCCTTCCGGAAGGAGGGGAGTTTATTACCCAATTCTTCATTCTTAATTCTTCATTTAATAAGTAACTAATCAAATATGGCACACAGATGACACAGATGAGACTGATTTTTAAGGGGGCTTCGCCCTGTCACCCCGAGCGTAGTCGAGGGGTCTCACGTAGCGCATACTCAGTATTATATGAGATGTTTCGACTACGCTCGACATGACAAAAGAGAAAAAATCTCTGTGTCTTTGTGTCTCCGTGTTTGAATAAAAAATAAATCTGCGTCATCTGTGTTATCTGCGGCTGAAAAATCTGATAACACATCATTTAACAATAAAAAATAAAGAGTTATGGCAACAACAACTACTACCAAGAAATCTGTGTGGAGCATTGTGCTCAAGGCGATAGTGGCCGTGGCGACCGCCCTGGCCGGAGTGTTCGGAATCTCATCCTGCGTGAGCCAATGAGAACCGTCACGCTGATTATCCTTCATTGCTCTGCCACCCGCGAGGGGCAGAGCTTTGATTTTGAACAGTGCCGCGAGGACCACATCAGGCACCGTGGCTTCAGTGACATCGGCTACCACTTCTACGTCACGCGCGACGGGGTGGTGCACAACGGCCGGCCGTTGGAGCGTATCGGGGCGCACTGCCTGCACCACAACCGCCACAGCATCGGCGTGTGTTACGAAGGCGGCCTGGACCGTGAAGGCCGTCCCAAGGACACCCGTACCGTGCGCCAAAAGATAGCTCTGGAAGCACTGTTGCAGGAACTGAAACGGATGTTTCCGCGCGCACTCATCGTAGGCCATCGGAACCTGAACCCGCAGAAAGCCTGCCCTTGCTTCGATGCGGCGGGGGAGTATGAAGTTCATTCGACAAATGCGTAGGTAAATGGGTATTTAGCTGTGTGTCTATTTTTCAGCCGCAGATGACGCGGATGACACAGATTCTTTCATTTCTAGGAGTTAGAAGGAGTTATGCCCTCGGCAGGAGTAAAAGGAGTTAAAAAGCCGATACCTTTTTCTATTGGCCTATAACTCCGGGCGAAGCCCTAACTCCTTTTAACTCCCGATAATTCCTTAAAAGAATAAAATCTGCGTCATCCGCGTCATCTGCGGCTGAAAAATGAACAGTATAAACTAAATATGATTAGTTGCTTAGCAATGCCACTACGCCTATGTAGAAGGAGAGTTCGCAAAGCAGGAACGCCGCCCCGCAGCAGTCACCCGTATAGCCACCGATGCGCCGTCTCATCCAACCGCACAGCAAGAGAAACACCACCGGCGGTGCCAGGCAGGCTCCCCTGAAACCGGGGGGCAAGAGTAAGGCCAAGGGAATGCCTGCGGCAACGATGCCCACAAGGACTTCGGGCAACGTCATACGGCTGTAGGCCACCTTTGCCTTGCTCTCTTCTTCCTTGCGGGCGTAGGGCAGCAGGTTGACGATGTGGGAGGCGCACCACTTGGCGTACACGTCGGCACAGAAAGCCACGACGCACAAAGTGGGGAGCGGAAGGAACGTCCCCATCTGCACCCACAGCAAGAAGTAGACTATCAGCCCCACCACGCCATACGTGCCGATGTGCGAATCTTTCATAATGGCAAGCGTACGCTCGCGCGTCGTCCCACCGCCAAAACCATCGCAAAAGTCGGCCAATCCGTCTTCGTGCAGGCAGCCGGTCGCCAACAGACGGACGACGATGGCTCCCATCCAAGCCACCTGCACCGGCCATACCTGCGCCAACAGCCACAGCGTGCCCGCCAACAAGCCTCCCGTCAGCCATCCGGCCACAGGCCAATAGGGCACCACGTGCTTGAAACACTCGGCCGGTACCGTCGCTATCCGCCAAAACGGAAGACGGGTGAAGAAGATAAAAGCGGCAAGCAGTCTTTTCATCCTTCGTCAGAAATATTTGGTTATCTCCGCTTGGGCAAAGCTGTCCATCTCGCGGAGCATCCGCACGGCGGAATCTACAATCGGGTAGGCGCAGACTGCCCCTGAGCCTTCACCCAAGCGCAAGCCGAGGTGGAGTAACGGACGGGCGTTCAGCCACTGCAACAGCAATTTGTGTCCCGCCTCGTCCCCCTGATGGCCAAAGACAGCGTAGTCCATCACCGCCGGATAGAGCCGCGAAGCGGCCAGCAGGCAGTTGGTCATAATAAATCCGTCCACCAGAATCACCATCTTCAACTCCGCCGCCTGCAACATAGCCCCCACGGCCATCGCCATCTCCAGGCCGCCAAAGTAGCGCATAATGTCCTCCGCCGACCCGTCACCCCGGTAACGGGCTACGGCCCGGCTCAGCACGTCGTATTTATGCCGCACGCCTTCATCGTCCAGCCCCGCTCCGGCACCCACGCACTGCTGCAAGGAAATGCCGGTCATCAGGTGCATCCACACGGACGAGGCGGACGTATTGCCTATGCCCATCTCGCCGAAGCTCAGCACGTTGCTGCCTTCGTCCCGGCAAAGGCGCACCACCTCCGCGCCACGGCTGATACATTGCTCCAGCTCTTCCGGCGTCAAGGCCGCCTCGTGCAGGAAGTTCCGGCTGCCGCGCCGCACCTTCTTGTCGAGTATCCCCCGTTCGTAGGGCAAATCGTGGTCCACGCCAGCGTCCACCACCTTCAGGGTGAAACCGTGTTGCCGACAAAGAAAATTGATGCCCGCCCCTCCCTGCAGGAAGTGCAACGTCTGCTGCCAGGTGACGTCCCGTGGCGACACGCTGACGCCTTCCGCCTCGATGCCGTGGTCGGCGGCGAAAATGATGTTCTGCGGATGCCTCAGAGTGGGCGACAAGCTCTGCTGAATCAATCCAATCTGCAAAGCCAGTTCCTCCAACCGTCCCAAAGCCCCCTTGGGCTTGGCCAGGTTGTCTATCTTCTCCCGAAGCGCCGGCCTGAGCCTTTCGTCGGGATGAGTGATGTGGAAAATCTGTATCATAATGTCCTATTTCTTGATTGTCACGGGGATGCCGGAAACCATCAGGACTACCTCATCGGCGCGCGAAGCCGCATACTGGTTCATCCATCCCAGCAAGTCGGTGAACTTCCGTTGCAGTTCGTTGTCCGACGTGCCGCCCATGCCAATCTCGTTGGTTACGAAAATGAAGGTAGCCTCCTGACGGGTAAAAGCGTCAAACTCTTGCCGCAGGGCTTCGAGGGAACGGTTGATGTCACTGTCGAGGTCGAAAAAGAAATTCGTACACCACAACGTCATGCAGTCCACCAACACCACACGACCCTCCACCGCGTGCCGGCTCAAGTGTTTCTCCTCTTCGATGTTGGTCCATTCCGGTCCGCGGCGTTCCCGATGGATGCGGACACGCTCGGCGAAATCTTCGTCCCAAATGCGTGCCGTAGCCATATAGACGGGGTGGGGCGACAAGCTAAGTGCCAGCCGCTCGGCATACGTGCTTTTGCCTGAACGTGCTCCGCCGGTGACAAGAATAATCCGTTTCATAGATTTTTAATCCTGTTTCTTTGATAGTCCTCTACGGCACGATAAATGACTTTCACGCTTTCCCCCCAACTGTGCGTATGGGCAAAAGCGATGCGGGCTTGCTCCTGGGCGGGGTCGTGGGCTTCGGCCAAGGCTTGGCGGATGGCGGCTATCCACTGCGGGACATTGGTGGGCAGGTAAGAGAATTCGTTGAAAACCTGCCGCATCGTATGGGTAGAAGTAGCCACCACGGGACGCCCCATCGCCAAATATTCGTCTATCTTGAGCGGGTAGTTGCCGTCTGTAATGGAGTTGATTACCTGCGGATTGATGCAGACATCGAAATGGCGGATATAGGCAGGCAGCTGCGGCACTTGCTTGTGTCCCAAGAAATGGACATTCGGCAAGGAGTGCAGGGCGTGTTTCTCAAAGTGCTCGTCTTCGGGTCCTACCCACACAAACTGGCAGTCGGGCATTTGGCGGGCAACCTCATACATCAGGTCGCTGTCCAACCGAGCTTTCAAGATGGCACCCACGTAGCCCACTATGGGGTGGGGAATGTTCCGGAGGTCTTCGGGCAACGGATGGGGTCGGGCAGGGTCATAGAGTTCCAGGTTGACCCCGGTGTTGATGACATGTACATTGCCGTTCCAGGGACGCAGCTCTTGGGCAAAGAGTTCCGAGTTCGCCAACACGATATCCGCTTTTCCGACCAACTGTTTTTCGCATACTTTGCCGTGCTTCCGCCAATAGTCAAACTCCGTCACTTGGTCGCGACGGTAATAGATGCTTATCGCGGGGCGCAGGCATTCCTTCAAGTACAGGCTGCGATAGAGGTCGTTGTCAATCAAGTGGATGTAGGACTGGAAGCCTAACTTCACCGCCTGGCTCCTGATCCATTGTCCCAACCGGCGGTTGTTGTAGCGGTTGGCCCACTCAAAGAGCGGGGAAGGAAGCTGGCCGACGGGCAGCAAAGTAAAAGGACAATCCAGCACCCACAAGGTGTCCGTAATCTGGCGAATGGGGGACGCTTTTCCGTGCAGCACGGCAAATCGACGATCGGGAGCTGTGTTGGCATCCCTATGTTGGAAGCGTGCCCGAATGTCCAGCGGCGTGTTCACATAGAGCACCCGATGACTCTTCGCTATCTCGATGGCCGTATTCTTAACGGTAGTACCTATCTCGCTGTCCCACAATTGCAGGCTGGTGATGATGTAATCCATAGCTATTCGTAAAGTCTTTTATAGATTTGTAAATACTGTCTTGCCGTCTCTTCCTACGAGAACCGCTGGGCGCGTTCTATCTCATCTCAAAACAGGTTGATGGGAAGATACATTCGTCTGGTAGGGGCGGTTGAATCATTGTTTGTTTGTAATGAAAAACCGTTTTGCATATAAAATTTGTTAGTTCGCGGATTGTTTAAAGAGTCAACAGTGATAAACTGACAGCCGGATACTTTGTAGTTAGAAAATGTCGCTTCCACAAAATCTAAAATATCTTTGCCGATATGCTTGTTTTGATAATCAATTCGCACAGCCAAATGTCCGATGTTTACAGCCGGGAATGAGGACTGTTTGCAAAATACTTGTTGATAATCAGCATCAACTGAATAAGTGATTTCATCAACGAAGTCTTGTTTGTCTTCAGAAGAAGTTAATACGATGGCATCGTTTGACAAAGTAAAGAGCGCAATAATATCTCCTTGATCATTTTTTGCGCAAAAGGGAGATACATAACAATATCTTGCACAAATAAAGACTTCATTATGAAAAAAATCATCCAGTTCGGTACAACCGCAACTGAATGATTCTATTTGCTTTTTATCACTTTCATTCAGTGGAGCAATAGTAAAATCAATATTCGAGAATTGGGTTCTTTCCTCCATTCTTGTTTAGTATCATTTGGGTTACACGATGCATATTTCTCTTTTTATCTAACAATTTGGCTCTTTCTTCTTGAGTCAGTTCACCACGCATCAAACGATTCATGCGATGATGGAATTCCGCAATCTCAAGATTTGTCATTGTCGGATTGGGGTTAGAGTGTATCATATTGATTATCTTTTTATCGTTTAATTATACTGCAAAGTTATATATTTTATCTAATTTGTGCAATGTAGAAATGTTTTTTTATAAATCTGTAAATACTGTCTTGCCGTCTCTTCCCAAGAAAACTGTTTGACACGTTCCAATCCGTAACTCACTTGTTGTCGGCGGAAAGCCTCGTTCCTTTCCAAACGGAGCAGGGCATCGGCAATCTCCCGCGGCTGGTAAGGGTCGATTAACAGGTTGCCTTCGCCCGCCACTTCGGGTATGGCGGAAGTGCGGCTGGTGATGACGGGCGTGCCGCAAGCCATCGCTTCGAGAAGGGGAATGCCGAAGCTCTCCCGCAAAGACGGATAGAGGAAAGCGAAAGCGGCGTTGTAGACCATTGGCAAATCGGTATTGGAAATATAACCGGGAAAATGCAAATAGGGCTTGATGGCAGTGATGCGCTCTTGCCGGAGCAAAGTGTCAATGGTGTTTTCCTGTAAATCGGCAATCAGCAACGGACGGCGTACGGACGATTGCTCCAAATACAAAGCGTAGGCCTGCAGGACGCGGGCTGTATTCTTCTTAGGATCCGTATTGCCCAAGAAGAATAGAAAGCCTTTCTCCGGCTCGTAGGCGGGCATAAGCCGCTGCAGAACCTGTATGTCCGGGTTGTGCAGCATCTGGAAACGGGGGTTATAGCCGTTGTAAACAGCCGTTACCAATGACGAAGGAAGCTGCAACGCCTGACAGATGCGCTGCCTCTCGAAACGGGACACCGTAATGACGTGGCGGCATTTCGTCAGGATGTGGGGAACGACAAGCCTCCGGTAGTGCCACCCCATCTCTTGGTATAGGGAGGAACTACGGTGCTGGCGGGGTTCGAGGTAGATGATGTCATGCAGCGTCACGATAAGTGGCACGGGGCAATGCAGCGGAGCCGTATTGGACGTGCAGTGCAGCAAGTCAGCCCCTATGCGTGCGACGGCACGGGGCAGGGCAAACTGTTCCCACAGCGGATAAGTGGGACACTGCAACTCAACGACCTGTATGTTGGCCGTCGAAGCGAGACAACGGTCGGGACCGGGAGCCACGAACACGACGTATTGGTTCACGGTGTCCAAGCGTTGCAACTGACGCAACACCTCCAGGATGACAAAGTCCATACCGTGCTTGTCACGCCGGAAAATCCGTTGAGCTTCAATAGCTATCTTCATAAACTCATTTACAATTTAGCAATTTACAATTTACGATTTGTTAGAGTGCAAATGGGAATTTATGTGTGCTTATTTTTCAGCCGCAGATGACGCAGATAACACGGATTTTTTCATTTTTAGGAGTAAGAAGGAGTTATGCCTTCGGCAGGAGTCAAAGGGAGTTAAAAGCCGATACCTTTTTCTATTGGCCTATAACTCCGGGCGAAGCCCTAACTCCTTTTAACTCCCGATAACTCCTTAAAAAATAAAATCTGCGTCATCCGCGTCATCTGCGGCTGAAAAATTAGACAACACACAGCCCGCTAAATTATCATTTATTTTTTCTTTCCTCCGCTGAACAATGATTTCAGCAGTGCGCCGGGAATAGCCCATAGGGACTTCCGGAAGCGTTTGCTGATTTCGCCCTCAGGCAGAGCCATAAGGTAAGCCAGCAACAAGACGGCTAAAAGAATGTACCATTTGAGGGACAGCGTCCAATCGAAGTACGTAAAGACAAGGGTACAGCCTATGACATAAACGGCCAGCATGATGCGCGAAGGCATAAGCCACTGCAACAACTTCTCGCACAAGTCCCACTTGCCTTGCAAGAACGCCAAGGGGAATTGCCAGAAGGCTTTCCACGTGTTGCGTACCTGAAGAGTCATCCACCGTTGGCGGCGACGGGAATACTGATTGGGGTCTTCCGTCTTCTTGCAATAGCAAATGATTTCCTCCATGTACTCGGTATAGGTATTCTCGCGCAGCAATTCAATCTCGATGGCGGAAGTAAGATCGTCTCCCTTCAGGCGGGGAGCGATGCGATGAAACATCTCGAAGTCGAACATCATGCCGGAACCTATCAGGGCGGAAGAGAAGCCCAACTTCGTATGTGCCTTGCGGAACAACCGGTTGTTGAATTCTTCCATAGTGGCACTAAGTACAGCCAAGGGGTTATCCAAGTTCTCGGTCATACGGTGCCCCTGTATGGCATCGCAACCGCTGTAGTAAGCGTTATTGAACAAGTCCAAGGCGTTGGGTACCACCCGGTTGTCGGAATTGAACAAGACAACGGCATCGTATTCCTTGGGCGAGTAGCGTTGCATCACTTGCTGGATGGCGTACGTCTTGGTGCAGTCGTCCTTGTCCGGCACCACGATGGTGACCGGCATCTGCAGCAAGGTCATCAAATCTTCCTCCTCCAATTGGGTAGCGGCGACAGCGATGTCATACTTGTCGCGTGGATACTCTTGGGTATCCAACAAATAATTGATGGACTCAATGACCTGCTTGCCGTTGCGCAACACCGAGAACAGGACCAAGAAGCGGTGTTTCCGCTTGGCGGGCGGGTAGGGGTTGCGATAGCGTGTCAGAGAAGCGATGGCATAGACCAGCACATAAAGTACCGCTATGAGCATAAGCAGGAACAGGATGGCATCGGTAATCTCCAACGCGCTGTTGTTTCCACTGAGCCACCAATCTGGGTCGAATATTGCAAAGAATTTGTCCATATCACTGAATATAAAATTGGTTATCAAATAAGTATTTCGTCTTTCCGGAGCTGCTTGTCCATATAAGGTCCGTTGAGGACAAAGGCTAAAAACATAGCAATGATGAACTGGTTGGGTTGCGTACCCATGCTACGTCCTACATAACCGCTCAGCCACATCCCAAACACGCCACAAAGAAGTGCGGCAAGAATTTGGCGAAGCTGGTCATTCTTAATGCGGAACATCAAGAGATAGCTTGAATAGATAAGGATAAAAGCCAAAATGCCGATGTAAAGGCAAAGACCGACAATGCCGTTTTGAATCCAAATATCGACATAATAAGAATCTCCCGGGAGTAACCGTTGATTATTACTGACTAAGTTTTTTTCATCGAGTAGCCATCCGCCAACGCCAACGCCTAACGGTTTGTCACGTAAATAATAAGCCATAGCACCCTGATTAATCAAACGCACGTTGAAAGAAGCATCTTCCATCGGGCGGAAAGCGGTACGCATACGACTTATATAAGAGTTCCCTTCACCCAAATCAGTAAAATAGAAAAAGACAAACACCAAACTTCCCACAAAAACGGATGCCAACATTAATCTGAGATTTCGGCTAATAAGTGTATAAAGCAATAGTCCTCCGAAAGGGACGACAATAGCTCCGCGGGTACCGGACAAAAACATACCAAAACAAGCCAAAGCTGCAATAATCAAACAAAAGACTTTTGCTTTGTATTGTTTGGCAATGGCTGCAAGCAAACAAAAAATTACGGTAAACATCGCCATACCCGGACCAAAACTTCCGGCATCGCTATATAATGAAAAATAACGGACACCGGATGATAACAGGTGGGTAGTCCATGAATTTGTTTCCACAAGGTATCGCGTTTCGGCCGCATCGAACCATCGGTATTTCTGGATGGCAGCTTTGATGGCAACCGTGATGATGAACAAGCCCAACAAAAACAACGTAACCTTCAAGCGTTTGGTGGTACACATCAAGATGGAGGACAAAACGTATGTCAATGGTACGCTCACAAAAACTCCTCGGCTGGTTATCGGGTTATGAAACTCTGTATAAGGACTTAGCAGGCTGAACAGGCAGTACAGCATCCAAATGACATAGGTCACGGTCAGCGCGTTCACCGCATTCATCCATGGGACGGCAGAGTGGTCGTAAGCGGTATTGACCAACAAAATAAGAAAGCATAGAAACAATACGATATCGAGGATGCCGCTCAATCCCGGCACGTTGGCATACCGGTAGATGGCATGGAAATAGCAAAAGATAGTCGCCGCCAACACATAACTCCAAATGGGATTCTTTATGATTCCGATAAGCAAGAGAAAAACGAGGGGCAAGCCGACCGCAATGGCAAGAAATAATGTATTGAGCGTAACGGCCGCATAGGTAATCAGCATCAGCCCTCCCAAAAGGCACAAGTATAGAAGCCCTTTGGGAGAAGCGTCTGAAAAATTCCTATAGAACGACCTGCTTGTCATACTCACTGTGGCTTAGACTTATGTTCAACGTACAGCCGCTTTCTTGGAGGTCAGACCCAACTGGAACAAACGGCTAAAGATACTATGCACGTAGGTATGCGGCGGCAATTCACCGGTAAAGTTCTCTACGACTTCACGGTCGGCATTGTTCAAGTACAAGAACAGCGGTACCTCACCCATGGCATCTTTGATAGGTTGGAGTGTCGTGTCGTCGCTCACGCGCCACAAGCGGCAGGCATTGGCTACCAACAGATTGACATCGCCTTGCTTCAATACGGCCAAAGGCACCGTGGCATCCTGCAGAGGAGGATATTCCACCAGGAGGATGTTCGGCTTCTCTTCGGCTTCGTTCAGTTGCCAAAAGTCCGTGAGTTGTTGGGCGTTGACGTAGTCTTTGTTCTCCTCATACAGGAAGTCCAATCCGGCTTCAACCGTACGTACGGTCAGTCCTTCCTCCATCCAATAGTTGGTGAAATAGCGAGTAAGGTAGCTCTTGCCTTCCCCATGCTCCATGCTGAGCAGGTTGATGATGGTAGGACGGCCGGGTACGATGTATTGGTTCAGCCTGCGGCAACAATAGGCGGCCGCCCTGCGGTTGCACGCTTTCAAGAAGCCACGGTACTTCAAGTTGCTGACACCGTTGAAAGCCGCAAGTACGGGCAGTCCCGTGAGTCGCTTGCTGCGGAACGGGTCGCGCAGAGTACGGTCCAACAACTCAATCAGCAGGAAGTAGAAGGTGATGAAGAACAAGGTGCCAAAGAATGCCAACAGCACATAGAGCAAGCGTTGGCGTCCGTTGTCGGTCAACGGATATTCCGGCGGGCTGATGAGTTCCAAGTTGCTGGTATTCATCTCCAGATTCTTCAGTTGCAGATAGGCATTGGCAAGTCCGGCTATCTGATTCCGGTAATTGTCTTCGGCTATACCGATACTACGCTCCATACGCGCAACCATCGTTCCGACCGGGGACATATCCGTAAATTGTCGGAATACATCGCGCCGACGGTCTTGCAGCACTTTTAATTCCGCTCCGGATTTGGCTTCGTCCACCAAAGCACGTAACCATTCGAGTACCATGTCTTCAATGCCTACTCCTTCTTTGGAGAAGTTGAACTCATTGAGGTTGTCAGCGATATTGTTCACATTTTCTTCTGCTTTCTTTAATTCGAGACGGTCTTTCTTGATTTGATTGCTATATATGTCCAATGTATCCGTAACAAAAATTTCTCGTTCGGTAATTCGTTGGTTCAGCGTACTGATGCGATCCAATTCCCTCAACAGGTTGGTATTATTACGAATGATTTCCGCACGGACGTCCATTTTTTCATCCAACATTTTTCGTAGAGCTACTGCCCCGGCATAGGTACGCATAGCTACTTCCAAACGGTCATCAACCTCATAACGGAGGATAGCCAAGGCTTCGCTCTGCTCCGGATAGTTAATAACCCGTTTTTCCACGCAATAGTGCATCAATTTATCTTCTTCCACCCGCAACCTTTCTTGAGCCAAACGGACTTGCTCTTCAAAATAGGCAATAACATCATGGGCAGACTTGAAGCGCAAAATCTCATAAGCGTCTTTTAGTTCTTCAATCACGATTTCAACGGTCTGTTGGGTAATGCCCGGATCGGCGGATGTGTAACTGATGGTAAGGATGTCACTATTACCCACACGTTCCGCCTTAATCCCTGCCAATGCATTTGCGCTATAGAAAGGCCCCCGCTCGTTAAAAATGGTGTATAGAAAATTGTCCGTATTCTCCAAATCAGCTTGCTGGTAGGCGGTAAGATTGGCCAACGTCTTGTTCACGTCTTTGCGGTCTACCAAGTTCAGTATTTCCTTGGGTGTCTGTTGAAGCAACTGGCGATAATGCTTGGCTTGGATATAGCGGTTGTCGTGCCATTCTTCGCCATACGTGTAAGCATTGGCAAGTAGACGGAGGGAAACCTTTTTGTGGGTTCCGCGGGACTGGGCAATGTTGATCAGGTTGTCGAACGTACTGACGATAACGCTACCGCTGGCGGTAGTCCCGTTCAAAGAAACGGAAGTGCTGACGCCTGCGTACATACTGCCTTCCACCGTATAGCTAAAAGGCAGGAACTGGGTGATGTAAATGACCAAAATGGTGACCAACAACGTGCCCCACAGCAACCAATAGCGGATGCGGTAAAAGAATTGGGCTATGTATTGCGCGATATCCATGGTATTATAATTTTACTGAATAATCTTAACGTTTGTGAGCATTTCCAACAAGATGATGGCATTGTGGAGTTGTACGCGAGCCTCTTCGTAAGCGACAACGGCTCCCGTACGACGAGCTCTTTCCAAAGAAAGCTCCGTAATATTCATTTTCCCTTGAATGAAATCGTTTTCTATAATCTTCATCTGTGCATTGTACAGGGCAGCCGTCTCCGCTTTGGCATTGATGGTGGCAAGCTGCTCTGTTACCGCATTATAGGCATCCAATACACGCAACCGACGTTCTTCCATCACGTCTTCTTGCGTATATTCCAGTTGGTCTATTTGGTGGCGGTAGTTTTTGAGTTTCAAGGGACGGTTAATCAAGTCACCTAAACTGAAACCTACACTGGCGCCCACGTTGAAGAAATGTTGATTTTGGGTGGACGAAGTCTGGAACATAGGAGTATATTCATCACTTTGCGTTCCCAAAATATTGTAACGCCCGTAGGAATAGTTACCGTACAGGCGGAAGTAATTCAGCCAATCGCGTTTCTGCAACTTATACTCGTTCTTGATCTGCTCCACTTGCGAACGGGCACGCTTGACGGTGGCATTCTCTGATACAGCTTCCAAGAATACCGACAGGGGTGGAAGTTCCAATTGCTCGATGTGCCGGGGTACCAACTTGGCGGCTACACCCACTTTGTTGCGAACCAACGAACTATCCTCCTTGGCGAACTCCTCCAAGAGCTGAAGGCGCTCTTCGTAGATGGATGTGGTGTCAGATTCAAACACTTGGGCGGCACAAGGCAGGGTTAGCCAAAGAAACAGGATGCTCAGTATGGTTGAAAAACGAATATTCATAATCTCTTTAACTTATCTTTTTGATTAAACATTTTCTTTCTGTATGAAGGCGGTAAAAGTCTTCAATAATATTTTCAGGTCCATCTCGAAAGAGAATTGGCGGGCATAGCGGATGTCCAACTGGTTGCGTTCTTCGGCCGACATACGCCCGGAGTCGCCCCGTTTCTCCACCTGCCACAGGCCGGTAAGTCCCGCCGGAGCCATAAAACGCTCGGCATAGTTGTCGTTGGTCAGCAGTTCGGCTTCGTACAAGGGCAGGGGACGATTGCCCACCACGCTCATGTCTCCTTTAAGGATGTTGAACAGTTGGGGGAGTTCGTCGATGCTGTACTTGCGGATGAAGCGGCCTACACGGGTGATACGGGGGTCGTTCTCTATCTTGACAAACGCATGGGTTTGCTGTTCTTTCCTTTGCTGCAGGTATTCCCGTTCGGGGATAATATAATCATCGGATACCAATACGGGTGTTTCCGCTTCCGTCACTTGTTCTATTCGGTCAAGGGGAGAGGCTTGGGAAGGTTGGCGGGCAGCGTCCGCGTTTTCCGTCCGATATTGGTTGAGGGCACTGTATTCCTTCAAATGTTTGTCCGCGTCGGTGTACATAGAGCGGAACTTGTAGAAATCGAAAATTTGGTAATTGCTGCCAGCCCGTTTGGCCTTGTAGATGACCTGTCCCTTGCTCTCCAGACGGATGGCTATGGCGGTGCCAATGAACAGCGGAGAGAGCAACAAAAGGGCTATGCAGGCAAAGACAATGTCGAACGCGCGCTTCCACAGGGGCAGACGGAACATATGGAGCACGTCACGATGGCGGCGGCTGAACTCCTCGAACTTCTGCTCGTGGCGCAGGTTGAGGTAATCTTCCACTGTCTTGACTGTTTGGGGAGATACATCGGGCGAAAACACGTTGTGTATGCCGGCCTGTTGGTAGGAAGCAAGTTGCTCGTCCGAGATGCGGGACGTGACCAATATAAGGTACACACGCGGGAAACGCTCGTGCAAGGCGGCTATCCGTCCGCAATCCTCCACGGTCTGCCGAGTGGCTTCGTAAAGGACGGAGGTGTTGTAGCGTTCGCGGATGTGCTCGATGGCCTGTACTGCGTCCGCAAAGGTAGAAGCCGGGATGAACATGCCGTTCACCACGCCACGCATATGGGCGATGGTTGCCTCGTTGGTTCCTATGTAAACATTGTACAGCATAATCGTTTGCTTCGTTTTTTATAGGTACTTTTTTATGCGCGCTTTCAACTCCAAGGGGTTGAACGGCTTCACGATGTAGTCGTCCACACCGGTTTCAAAAGCGTGGATACGCTCTTCCGTGCTTTCCGCACTCGAAAGGATAACCACGGGGATGGACTTGTACAAGGGGTTGTTTTTAAGGAATGCCAGAAATTCATCGCCCGACATCAGCGGCATACGCATATCCGTAATAATGAGAGCAGGACGGTTGCCTTGGTCGAGCCATTCAATGGCGCTTGGGGCATTCTCGAAGTAGATTAAATGATTGCCGTCTTCTTCCAGATAAGCTTTGAGTATTTTCCCGATAGATGGTTTGTCGTCTATGAATAATATTGTCTTGTCCATATGCGTGCTTCAGTATTGTTTTTTAGTTGGTCTTATGGACAACATAACGTTCCTTAAAACCAGGCTAACTAAAATATAATTTCTACTTAAGATTCTCATTATAAAATTGTACGTTTGCCTTACCGCAAAAATAAAGAATTATTTTTATTTCATTACTTTTACCTTCCAATAAACTTTTTGTTTTAATACTATTTAACAAAGCTTGATATCTCGTTTTATTGGGTTCGAAAGTACTCAAAAAGTAGGTTCGGCATACTGAAATGTAATATACAAATCTATATACAAATAGATAACTTGCTCATTGCTAACGCCAAAGAAGTATACAATTACCGGAAGAAATAGCATACTAAAACGGCTTTTATGTTTCCTCTACTTAACTTTTTGGAAAACATAAAAGCCGCTCCGAATGACCCATTTTGTCCAACTACTTATTTTTATAGGTATCTCCGGTTGATTTTTCGTACCAATCAGCGTTGCTCTCGCCGCCACTCTTTACCCATTCGGCAAAGCCGGGGTATACGTCTTTGATGTTGGTGCGTTCGGTAGGCCACTTGAACTCGGCGGGAACCACGAATGCCCAACACAGGTTGTCCTTGCTCAAATAATATTTGCTTCCCGCAAACGAATCGTCATCGCCCTGCCCGAAGAGGGAAGTGCTGCCTAAGTTGGTGGGGGAAATGCCCGGGGCGTGTACCTCGACACGCTTACCTCCACCGTCTGTACCGGTAATGATGAAGAAATCTACATTATTAATATTTAGCACCTTGTCTCTTAGGTCCTTATCTTTGAAAGTTAACCAAATGATATAATCGGCCATATCACTCCGGTTGTTCTCGCTATCTGGCTCGGTGTTGATGAAGGAATAGTCGCCCTCGGTATTTTCGTTGAAGCTGTGGGCGTTGTCGCACAGCAGGAATACCACTTCACCATCGTGCCTGTTTTCCACTTGGATAGTCTGCCGTTTTCCGTCTGTAAATTGAGTCTCCGCTTCGATTTTCTCTATTTCATCAGTGTCTATGCCTTTGAAGCGGAAGCCCACTCCTATTTTTACACTTGCGCCTACAGCTTTGATTTCTCCTTCGATACGGAGGTCTTTACCCGATTCGGACATTTTGTCTACAGAGATGACAATGTCGTTCATATCAAAGTCCCCGTAGTTGGGCCATTGATCCTCGAAACAGAACGTGTAGGGGACTTTACCCGTTGGTTCTATCTCGATGGGGTAAGAAGCCGTGCGAAGTTCGCCCGTCCCGCTCTTGGTCTGTGCGGCGCCGAATTTATAGTAAGCCGTGTCGTCCGTGCCTGCAAAGGGTAGGGCGGTTACTGTCTGCGTCCCGTTCGGGGCGGTCTGACGCAGGTAAAACTCGGTGTAGCTATCGGGTAGGACGATGGTTGTCTGGTACGTCTTTGCGGCGTTGGCGTATCCGGCTGCCATGGGCAGGAGTTCGGGATTCCCGTCCGGGTCTTTGGGGAACACCTCTATCAGATATTCGTATTGAGCGTCGTAAAGGTCGGTCACGTCTATGGAGAGCCGCGTTTCGCTCGTCATTTTCCAGTCGAAACCTTCGGGAGCCACTACGTCAGCACCCAAAGGGCGGTTGGGACGCACGGCTTCGGGGTTGTACACGTCCGTCTCGCAAGCACCTAAGACGAGGGCGGACATACCGGTCAAAATCAAAGAAGAAATCTTGTTCATGTGTATTAAAATGGTTTGTTTTGCGTGGCAAAGATACTGTTTCCTTATATAATAAAGGTGTAATATCTGATTCGTTTATGTCTAAATTCTGACCGTATTTACTCACTCTTGGTGATTTCACCCGCCAAATCGGACTCCATAAGCCGACAGATATCCTCCACCGGCAGCCCGTGCCCCAAGAGGAACATCAGTTTGGTGACTGCACATTCTGGTGTGCTGTCGTATCCGCTCAGCACGCCTGCCTGCAAGAGTTGGAGACCGGTGCCATAGCGAGCCATTTCCACCGCACCCTTGGGGCACTGGGTGATGTTGACAATGACGATGCCCCGCTCCGTGGCCTGCTTCAAGAGGCGGATGAGCCATTCCTTTTGCGGGGCGTTGCCCGAGCCGTAGGTCTTGAATACCACGGCCTTGAGTTCGGGCACCCGAAGGACGGAACTGACGATGCTCTCGCGGATGCCCGGAAAGAGGGTGAGCATCACCACGTTGGTGTCGAACAGGAAATGGGGTTTCATAGGGCGTGTGGGGTCGGGACGGCGGATGAGGTGTTCTTCGTAGCGAATGTGTACGCCTACCTTGGCCAGCGCGGGATAGTTGAACGAGCGGAAAGCGTTGAAGTTCTCGGCGTTAATCTTTGTGGTGCGGTTGCCCCGCATCAGTTCGTTCTCGAAGAAGATGCACACTTCGGGCACCATCGGCGACCCGTCCGCACGTCGTGCCGAGGCTATCTCGATGGCCGTGATGAGGTTTTCCTTGCCATCGGTGCGCAGCATGCCGATGGGTAGTTGCGAGCCGGTCAGTATGACGGGCTTCCCCAAGATTTCCAGCATAAAACAAAGGGAACTGGCGGTATAAGCCATCGTGTCCGTGCCGTGCAGGATGACAAATCCGTCGTACTCCTCGTAGCGGTCGGTGATGATGCGCACGATTTTCGCCCAAAGCTCCGGCTCCATGTCGGACGAGTCGATGGGCGGATTGAACTGGTAAGTGTCGATGCGGCAATTGAAACGCTTCAGTTCGGGCACGTGCTTCAACAGCTCGCTGAACTTGAAACTTTCCAAGGCTCCGGTTTCGGGATTCTCTATCATACCGATGGTTCCGCCCGTGTAGATGAGCAGCACTGAGGGATTATTGGTCTTGTTCATAAGCATTGTGTTAGATAAGGGTGTTGTTTCCTGTGCAAAGATACGCATTTCTTCTGACAAATTGATATATTCCATTCGGTTTTATACCTATATTAAATAATAGAGTGCTAAAGTTGCAAGATATTGAAACTTTCTCTATCTTTGCAGTACAAGAAGAATGAAGGAGGAATATTATGGAGACAAACAATCACAAACTTGTTGATTACAGTGCCGTTTTAGAACAAAAATATGGTAAACCTGGCACTCCAGAGCGTAATCGTTTTGACGAAGAAGCCTACGCTTTCTACACTAGCCAGATACTGCTGGATGCCCGCAAGGAGGCCAAGGTGTCGCAACAGGAACTGGCGTCGCGCATCGGTTCGACCAAGTCGTACATATCGCGCATCGAGAACGGGCTGGTGATGCCCAGTGTGGCCACGTTCTACCGCATCATGAACGCACTGGGTATGCGGATAGAAATCTTGAAACCTATAATGTAAGGAAAGGGAGGAAATTATGAAAAGCGTGAATTACTCGCTGATGCGCACCATCTGCGCCTTGGTCATCGGCTTGGTTTTGGTGCTGTTTCCCGCCCAAGCGGGCGAATATTTGGTGCTCACCATCGGCATCGTGTTTATGGTGCCTTCGCTCATTACGTTGATAGGCTACTTCGTCCAGAAGTCCGAGGGGCGTTTTCGCTTCCCGGTGGAGGCGTTGGGTAGCCTGCTTTTTGGCCTATGGCTGGTCATTATGCCCGGTTTCTTTGCCGACCTGCTGACCTTCGTGTTGGGCTTCATCCTGATGTTGGGAGGCGTGCAGCAAGTGGCCTCGCTTATGGCGGCCCGCAAGTGGATGCCCGTGCCGGGAGGTTTCTACGTGGTGCCGGTGCTCATCCTGCTGGCGGGGCTTGTGTCATTGTTCAATCCCACGGGCACACGCTCTACGGTGTTTGTCATCATTGGCATTGCGAGCCTTTGTTACGCCCTTAGCGAACTATTGACGTGGCTAAAGTTTGGCCGAAAGCGCCCGCGCCCCGAAGCTCCGGCCGTTAAGGATAACGATATAGAGGACGCTGAAATCATCGGCTGATGAAGAAACACTTTTAAGAATGAGAGAATTTGTAACAATCTGTTTGGCGTGGCTGACTTGCTTCGCGCAAGCCTCGGAAACCGACTCGCTACGCTTCGCCAATCCTTTTGAACATCCTATCGCCTTCAGCGGCAACTTTGGCGAGCTGCGCGCCAACCACTTCCACGGCGGGCTCGACTTCAAGTCGCAAGGCGTGGAAGGTAAGGAGGTGTATGCCTTGGCGGACGGATACGTGTCGCGCATCAGGGTGACGCACGGCTCGGGCTACGTGCTGCACGTAACCTACAACAATGGGTATGAGACCATCAACCGCCATCTGAGCGCTTTTGCCGGGCCGATAGCTTGGCGGGTGAAAAACCTGCAATATGAGCGCGAGAGTTGGGAGGTGGAATTCAGACCTATGCCGGACGAATATCCCGTGAAGCGTGGCCAGCTGATAGGCTACGGCGGCAATACGGGCTACTCCTTCGGGCCGCACCTGCATCTGGACGTCATCGAGCTGTCTACGGGCGAGTATGTGGACCCGTTGCCTTTCTTCGCCTCGCAAGTGAAGGACCATACGGCTCCGCGCGCCACGGGCTTTATGCTCTTTCCGCAGGCGGGCAGGGGAGTGGTGAACGGTAAGACCGACCCGCAAAAGTTTGCCTTCGGACGGAAACAACCCCTCACGGCTTGGGGCGAGATTGGTGCCGCCATCCGTGCCAATGATTATATGGACGGGGTACATAATAAATATGGTGTCCGCACCGTAGTGCTCCGGGTAGACGGGCAAGAGGTATTCCGCAGTGAGGTCGACCGCTTTGCTTACGAGGAAAACCGCTACATCCACTCGTGGACGTATGATGGCTATATGAAGTCGTTCATCGACCCCGGCAACCGTCTGCGTATGCTCCACGCCTATAACGGCAACCGTGGCTTGGTGACCATCGACGAAGAGCGTCCTTACCATTTTGAATATACGCTGAGCGATGCGTTGGGCAACACCTCCCGGGTGGACTTCACGGTGCAGGGTCGACGGATGGAGATACCCGCCCGTGAGGAAAAAGATTTTTTCGGGTGGAAGAGTATAAACCTTCTGAACCTGTATGGTTTGTATCTGAAGATTCCATCCGGCTCGCTCTATGAGGACAGTCCCTATGATTTTGAAGTGTCGGGCGACAGCACGGACATTTCTTTCACTTATTCTTTGGGTGAACGCCCCATCTACTTGCACAATCCGGGTTTAGTAGCTATCAAATTACGCCATCTTCCCGTGAAGGACCATAGCAAATATTACGTGGCCAGTATTTCTCCCAAGGGGAGGAAGCGCAGCGTTGGCGGAGAAATGCCTACTGACAGCACCATCGTGACACAGACGTACGAGCTGGGCACGTTCACCGTGTGCGTGGACACCGTGCCTCCGGTGCTCACCCCGGTACGTCCTGACGTATGGGGCAAGACGGGGCGCATCGTCATCAAGGCGCGTGACAGGGAGACAGGTGTCGCCACTTACCGGGGCACCATCGACGGGGAGTACGCCCTCTTCGGCAAGCCCAACTCCATCAAGGGCGACTTGGTGTGCGTGCTCGACCCGAACCGGATGAAGAAAGGCGGAAGCCACGAATTGGTGATGACCGTGACGGACGCTTGCGGCAACGTGACTACGGAGCGATACCGATTTGTGTGGTAAAAGTATTTTCGATATATTTGCGCAAATTAATTCTAAAAATAAGAGATAGAAATGAAAATGAAAGTATTGACTCTTGCCGCCTTGTTTGTGGCGGCATCTGTGGCGGAGGCATTGGCCTGCACCAACTTGATTGTGGGGCGTAACGCCTCGACTGACGGGTCGACCATCGTGTCCTATTCGGCTGACTCGTACGGCCTGTTTGGCGAATTGTACCACTATCCTGCAGGTATGCACAAAAAAGGCGAGATGATAGACATCCACGAGTGGGACACCGGCAAATATCTGGGGCAGATAGAGCAGGCGCGCCAGACGTACAACGTCATAGGCAATATGAACGAGTTTCAGCTCACCATCGGCGAAACGACTTTTGGCGGGCGTCCCGAACTGGTGGACACCACGGGCGTCATCGACTACGGCAGCCTGATATACTTGGGATTGCAACGCTCGCGCACGGCCCGCGAAGCCATTAAGGTGATGACCGAGCTGGTGCAGGAGTACGGATACTACAGCAGCGGGGAGTCGTTCACCATAGCCGACCCCAACGAAGTGTGGATTATGGAGATGATAGGCAAGGGCCCCGGTGTGCGCGGAGCCGTATGGGTGGCCGTGCGTGTGCCCGATGACTGCATTGCGGCTCACGCCAACCAAAGCCGCATTCATCAGTTCGATATGAAGGACAAGGACAATTGTATGTATTCGCCCGATGTCATTTCGTTTGCCCGCGAGAAAGGGTATTTCGACGGAGTGAACAAGGATTTCAGCTTTGCCGATGCCTACTCGCCCACGGACTTTGGTATGCTGCGCTTTTGCGAGGCGCGTGTATGGAGTTTCTACAATATGTTTACCGACAGGGGCGAGGAATTCCTGCCTTACATCGAGGGTAAGAGTGACACCCCTATGCCCCTGTTCGTGAAGCCCAACCGTAAAATCTCCGTGCAGGACATCAAAAACGCTATGCGCGACCACTACGAAGGCACTCCGCTGGACTTGAGCCAGGACTTTGGAGCAGGACCTTACCACGCTCCTTATCGTCTCTCGCCGTTGGAATTTGAGGTAGACGGACAAAAGTATTTCAACGAACGTCCCATCTCGACGCAACAATCGGGCTTTGTCTTCGTGGCCCAGATGCGTGCCGACCTGCCCGATGCCGTAGGCGGCGTGCTGTGGTTCGGGGTGGACGATGCCAATATGACCGTGTTCACGCCCGTGTATTGCTGCACCGACCGTGTGCCCGAGTGCTACACGCGTGTGGACGGAGCCGACTACATCACGTTCTCCTGGAAGTCTTCCTTCTGGGTGTTCAACTGGGTGGCCAATATGGTGTATCCGCGCTACGACCTGCTCATCGGTGATGTGCGCGCCACGCAGACCGAGATAGAGAATACCTTCAACCAGGCGCAGGCAGGTATCGAATCCGCCGCCCAGAAATTGCTGGAGACTGACCCTGCACAAGCCAAAGCCTTGCTGACCAACTACACGCAAATGACCGCCCAAAGTACGCACGACGCTTGGCGCCGGTTGGGCGAGTTCCTCGTAGTGAAATACAATGACGGAGTGGTGAAGCGTATGAAGGACGGCAAGTTCGAGCGCAACTCCATCGGCCAGCCGGCAGGGGTCATCCGTCCGGGCTATCCGAAAGATT
The DNA here is from genome assembly GCA_944320735.1 of uncultured Bacteroides sp. Classification (GTDB taxonomy): domain Bacteria; phylum Bacteroidota; class Bacteroidia; order Bacteroidales; family Bacteroidaceae; genus Bacteroides. The sequence goes on from CALUIQ010000171.1 coordinate 36,126, forward strand.
TCCTGAAGGAATATGTAAAACAAACGGGCGACCGCTATAAAATACCCGAATAAAATTTGTTTATTCAATTTTACTCGTTACCTTTGTGGGGTGAGAAGCGGACGAGCCCCGCAAAGTGTCAATGTGCTGATGTGCCAATGTGCTAATGCCCTGCGGCGTAAAAACGCATTACAGAGAACATAGCGCAGCCCCATTAGCACATTAACAAATTAGCACATTAAAATATTAACCTTGAAAAAATAAAATTTTTATGGAAAATCAAGAATTGATTAAGCAAGTGACTGAAAAAGCCCAGCAATGGCTGGGACCCGCCTACGATGCCGAAACGCAGGCCGAAGTAAAGCGTATGCTGGAGAGTGAAGACAAAACCGAACTGATAGAGTCTTTCTACAAGGACTTGGAGTTTGGCACGGGCGGTCTGCGTGGCATTATGGGTGCCGGAAGCAACCGTATGAACATCTATACCGTAGGTGCCGCCACACAAGGTTTGGCCAACTACCTGAACAAGAATTTCGCCGGCCAGCCCATATCGGTAGTGGTAGGTCACGATTGCCGCAACAATAGCCGTAAGTTTGCCGAAATCTCCGCAGACATCTTCTCGGCCAACGGCATCAAGGTTTATCTCTTCGACGACCTCCGTCCTACACCCGAAGTATCCTTCGCCATCCGTCACCTGGGATGCCAAAGCGGTATCAACATCACAGCCAGCCACAACCCCCGTGAATACAACGGCTACAAGGCTTATTGGGGCGATGGCGCGCAAGTATTGGCTCCGCACGACACGGGCATCATCGAGGAAGTAAACAAGGTGAAGGTGGACGACATCAAGTTCCAAGGCAACAAGGACTTGATTCAGATTATCGGTGAGGACGTAGACCAGGTTTACCTGGACAAGGTTCACTCCATCTCCATCGACCCCGAAGTCATCAAACGCCAGAAAGACTTGAGCATCGTCTACACGCCGCTTCACGGAGCCGGACGCGCGTTGATTCCCGCTTCGCTGAAACTCTGGGGCTTTGAGAACGTGCATTGCGTAGAGGCGCAGATGGTGAAAGACGGAAACTTCCCCACGGTGGTTTCGCCCAATCCGGAGAACGCCGAGGCACTGACCTTGGCCATCAAGCTCGCCAAGGAGATAGACGCCGACATCGTGATGGCCAGCGACCCCGACGCCGACCGCGTAGGTATGGCTTGCAAGGACGACAAAGGCGAATGGGTGCTTATCAACGGTAACCAGACGTGTCTGCTCTTCCTCTACTATATCATCAAGAACCGCATCGCCACAGGCAAGATGCAACCCACGGACTTCATCGTGAAGACCATCGTGACTACGGACTTGATAAAGACCGTGGCCGAAAAGAACAACATCGAGATGTTGGATTGCTACACCGGATTCAAGTGGATAGCCCGCGAAATCCGCCTGCGCGAAGGCAAGCAACAATACATCGGAGGTGGTGAGGAGAGCTACGGTTTCTTGGCCGAAGACTTCGTTCGCGACAAAGACGCCGTTTCAGCCTGCTCCCTGCTGGCCGAGATTTGCGCTTGGGCCAAAGACCAAGGCAAGACGTTGTATGACGTGCTGATGGGCATCTACGTAGAATACGGCTTCTCGAAAGAGACTACCGTGAACGTAGTGAAACCCGGAAAGAGCGGTGCCGACGAGATAAAGGCTATGATGGACAACTTCCGCGCCAACCCGCCGAAGGAAATCGGAGGTTCGAAGGTGGCACTTGTCAAGGATTACAAGACGCTGAAAGCTACGGACGGTGCCGGAAACGTAAGCGACCTCGATATGCCGGAAACCTCCAACGTGCTCCAATACTTTACCGAGGACGGTACGAAAATCTCCGTACGTCCGTCGGGCACCGAGCCTAAGATTAAATTCTACATCGAGGTGAAAGGCACTATGGGATGTCCTAAGTGCTACGCTAGCGCAACGAAAGAGGCCGAAGACAAGATAAAGGCCGTTCGTGAGTCGTTGGGCATCTGATTGAGATAGACACAATTATCCATCGTTATCTGATTTCAAGGAGTTAAGCGATACCTTTCTAACGAAGGTTATCCGACTTAACTCCTTGTTTTGTTCCTGAAGATTCTCCTATCGGATAACCCCCGTGGGATATTGCATCGTGACACAATGCAGAGAGCCGTGCTGGCGGATAAGCGGGCGACAATCAATGCCCACTATCTCCCGTCCGGGAAAAGCCTGAGCCAAGACTTCCTTGGCCCGCGCATCGTTTTCGGGCTGGGCATAAGTGGGATGGAGCACCGCACCGTTCATCACCAAGAAATTGGCATACGTGGCGGGCAGGCGTTCTCCGTCCTCCACAATGGCGTCAGGCCAAGGCAGAGGGAGCAGGCGATAGGGCTTTCCGTCCGGCGTGCGGAAAGTCTTGAGCTGCTCTTCCATCCGGTGCAGGGCAGGGTAATGCTCGTCTTCCGGGTTGGTGCAACGCACGTAGGCGATGGCGTCATCCGGACACAGACGGGCCAAGGTGTCCACGTGGCTGTCCGTGTCATCACCGGCCAGATAACCATACTCCAACCATAAGACTTGACGCACGTGGAAGACATCGCGTAAGTAAGCCTCTATTTCCTCACGGTTCATTTCCCCGTTTCGGTTGGGCGAGAGAAGACACTCCGAGGTCGTAAGCAACGTCCCCTTGCCGTCACTCTCGATGGAGCCGCCCTCCAACACAAAACCCAGACGGTTGGTGTAGGCTCCCTGCAAATGTCCGTCCTCCACAAGGCGGCGGGTAATCAGGTTGTCCTTGTCCGAGGCGAACTTCAGTCCCCATCCGTTGAAGGTGAAATCCAACAGATGTGGGTGACCTTCTTCGTCCAATAGGGTGATGGCGCCGTGGTCGCGCGCCCACGTATCATTCGTGTCACACAAGGCGAAGCGTACGTTTTCCATCCGTACCTTGGCGGCTATTTGCCGGCGCACGGCTTCAGGTTCGGGCGTCACGATGAGCAGGAGTTCCCTTTGCGCTATCTCGATAGCAATGCGTGTAAAACATTCTTGCACTTCCTCCAACATATAAGCCCAATCAGTATGGGCGTGCGGCCAAGTCAGCTGGATGCCGCTTTGAGGAGCCCATTCGGCGGGTAAATAATAATCTTTCATTGTTTGTCTTTAGGCTTTCTGTCAAAAAACGGATTCTTCGATGAAGCACTCACCGGGATGGCCAGCACCATTTTGCTTCCTTGGGGCAACATACCCAGACGTTGTGCGGCCAGTCCGGCGGAGAACATCACGCGGGTGTCCACCCGGAAGTCGGCGGCCGTGGCACAAGCCGACCCCACGGCTATGCCCACATCAACAGTGTTCAGCGCGCAAGGCACGCCGGCGGCGCGTCCCGCGCAAGTAGGAAATCCGCAATGCCCGCAATTCAGCCCCTGCGGTTGCTCGCGTGTGCCTATCAACACCACGCACTCGGCTTGCAGGATGTTGTCCGCGTCACGCAGGAAAAACTTCATCCCCGTCTCGTCCGATATACGGCGCATCTCGTCCGCCAGGCGGGGCAAGTCATCGTCCGTCACCAAGGCGATTTCTATCACATCAATGCCCTTGCCTTTGGGGGCGGTGCGGGCGGCGGTCATCATTTGGCGTGCCACGTTCAGTGCCTGTTCGTGGCGCAAATCTCGTTCGTTCTGTACCATAATCAAGTCTCTTTAGAATGAATTAGTCGGACAAAGGTATGAAAAAGTGGTGGAATATCCTTATCTTTGCCCCCAGTTAATCATCTAAAACCTTTGTTTGTCTATGTGGATTACAATCGCAATCTTGGTCGTGGCGGCCATTTTCTTTATGAGCGGCAAGGTGCGTTCGGACTTGGTGGCCGTATGTTCCCTGCTGATGTTGCTCATCTTCCATATACTGACACCCGAAGAGGGGCTATCCGGTTTTTCCAATTCAGTGGTCATTATGATGATTGGCCTGTTCGTTGTGGGCGGAGCCATTTTCCAGACGGGCTTGGCCAAGATGATAAGCAGCCGGTTGCTGAAGTTGTCGGGGCGCAGCGAGTTGCGCTTGTTCCTGCTCGTTATGTTGGCCACGGCGTTTATCGGCGCGTTCGTGAGCAATACGGGCACGGTGGCCCTGATGCTGCCCATCGTGGTGAGTATGGCCGCCAGCACGGGCACCAATGCGCGCCGCCTGCTTATGCCGCTTGCCTTTGCCAGCAGTATGGGGGGTATGATGACGCTCATCGGTACGCCACCCAACCTTATCATACAAGACGTGCTGACGGAAGCGGGTTACGAGCCGTTGTCCTTCTTCTCATTCTTGCCGGTGGGCTTGATATGCCTGTGTGTGGGAATCGCGGTGTTGCTTCCCGCCACGAAATGGTTTCTGGGCGCCAAGAGTGCGAAAGGAGGGGAGAAAGCAACAAGCAATAAATCGTTGAAGGAGCTTGCGAATGAATACGAATTGACGGACAACTTGTTCCGTCTGCGGGTAGAGCCGCATTCGGCGGCCGTAGGGAAAACCATTGCCGGACTGGACTTTCGGCGGGCGTACGGAGTAGACATATTGGAGATACGCAGGACGAAGAGCTCGCAAGCACGTTTGCTGCAATCCGTCACCCAACTCTCTGCTCCCGACACGGTGTTGGAAGAGAACGATATGCTCTATGTCATCGGCGATGACGAACGGGTGGGGCGCCTGGCTTCGGAATTGGGCTTGAGTATGCCGGACGCGGTGGAGACGAAGACGGGCGGACGGCAAGACGAGCTTGCTTTCTATGACATCGGCATAGCCGAAATCGTGCTGATGCCTTCGTCGCGTATGATTAACCGCACGGTGAAAGAAGTGGATTTCCGGCGCACTTTCCACGTCAATGTATTGGCCATACGGCACAAAAAGGAATACATACGCCAACATTTGGGCAGCGAAAAAATGCACAACGGAGACGTGTTGCTGGTGCAAGGCCGTTGGGAAGATATTGGCCGCTTGTCCAACGACGAGGACAATTGGGTCGTATTGGGCCAGCCGCTTGCCGAAGCGGCCAAAGTGACGCTGGATTATAAAGCTCCCATAGCGGCGTCCATTATGGTGCTGATGGTGGCTATGATGGTGTTCGACTTTATCCCCGTGGCTCCCGTCACGTCGGTGATGATAGCCGCGGTGCTGATGGTGCTCACGGGATGCCTGCGCAGTGTGGAGGCGGCTTACAAGACCATCAATTGGGAAACCATTGTCCTGTTTGGCGCAATGCTTCCTATGTCACTTGCTTTGGAGAAGACGGGCGTTTCGCAATATTTGGCGGATGCCCTGGCGAATAGCATCGGGGGGTATGGCCCCACGGTCCTTTTGGCGGGCGTTTATTTCACCACTTCACTGATGACGATGTTCATCAGCAACACCGTTACGGCGGTATTGATGGCACCCATCGCCTTGCAAAGTGCCGTCCAGGCAGGAGTCAGCCCCGTGCCTTTCCTGTTTGCGGTGACCGTTTCGGCCAGTATGTGTTTCGCTTCGCCTTTCTCCACGCCGCCCAACGCACTGGTGATGCCCGCCGGGCAATATTCGTTTGCCGATTACGTGAAAGTCGGGCTTCCCTTGCAAGTCATTATGGGTTTGGTGATGATTGTCGCGCTTCCGTTGTTGTTCCCGTTTTAAAAAATAGAAAGATGAATAATCGGCTTTTTATTTGCTTTTATTCTACTTTTAGTGTTAATTTGCAAAAATAAAAACTACCTATGTGGAAAATAAAATTGGGTAACTATTTGATTGATGTATCGAAATATTTCTTGACTGGTGTGTTCGTTGCATCTTTAATTAAAGATTTGGAAGATATGCGATGGCTGATTTATGCGCTTAGCGGAAGTGTAGCGGCTATTTTATTATTATTAGGATTAATATTAACAAATAAGAAGGAGGAAAAATGATTGGCTCTATGATTATTTTAGGAATGGTTGGCATTCCCTGTGTCGTTACCCTTCTTTGGTTTATGACACCATCAGGGAGGCGTTGGCTAAAATCCAACAATATGATTTAAGAATAAGTTGTGCGGAATGCGGGCGTTTACATTCTTTTTTTGTATCTTTGCGCCCAAATTCTCATAACATATATGAAGATAAAGGAGATTGTAAGCGCCCTTGAACGGTTCGCGCCTCTGCCTTTGCAAGACGGATTCGACAATGCCGGCCTGCAAATAGGATTGACAGATGCGGAAGTTACAGGGGCTTTGTTGTGTCTGGACGTGACGGAAGCCGTGCTGGACGAAGCCATCGCATTGGGGTATAACCTGGTGATAGCCCATCATCCGCTCATCTTCAAGGGATATAAGTCCCTGACGGGGCGTGACTACGTGGAGCGGTGCATCCTGAAGGCGGTGAAGAATGACATCGTGGTGTATGCCGCACATACGAACTTGGACAACGCCCCGGGAGGCGTGAACTTTAAAATGGCCGAAAAACTGGGACTGAAGAACATCCGCATCTTGGAGCCCAAAGGGGGCGAGTGGGGGATGGAAGCCGGTTCGGGCGTCATAGGCGAGCTGGGCGAGCCGGAGACCGAGTCGGACTTTCTGCACCGTGTGAAAAAACTTTTCGAGGTGGAGTGCCTGCAACACAACAGGTTGAACGGGCGCGAGATTCAGCAGGTGGCTTTGTGCGGAGGGGCGGGCGCCTTTCTCATACCTGAGGCCATCCGCCAGCGGGCAGACGTGTTCCTGACCGGAGAAATAAAATATCACGAGTTTTTCGGGCACGAAAACGAGATTCTCCTGGCCGCCATCGGACATTATGAGAGCGAACAATATACGAAAGAATTATTTTACACACTAATTCGGGAGATGTATCCTGACCTGGAGATGAAACAGACACGGGTGAATACTAATCCCATAAAATATATGTAACGAAAATGGCTAAAGAAGCAAAAAAAGATCCGCAAGAATTTACGGTAGAACAAAAACTTAAGACACTGTACCAGTTGCAAACCGCACTCTCGAAGATAGACGACATCAAGACTTTGAGGGGCGAACTCCCGTTGGAAGTGCAGGACTTGGAAGACGAAATCGCAGGCTTGAACACCCGCATTGAGCGCATCAAGTCGGAAATCGCCGAACTGAAGACATCTATCGCCACCAAGAAAGTGGAAATAGAAACGGCCAAGGCTTCCGTAGCGAAATATAAGGACCAGCAGGAAAACGTGCGCAACAACCGCGAGTATGACTTCCTGAGCAAGGAAATAGAGTTTCAGACGCTGGAGATAGAGTTGTGCGAGAAGCGCATCCGCGAGTTTACCGAGCAGGAAGAAGCCAAGGCGAAGGAAGTGGACAGTTGCACCCACGAGCTGGAAGAACGCGAAAAAGACTTGGAGGTGAAGAAGAACGAGCTGGACGAGATTATCTCCGAGACCAAGCAGGAAGAGGAGAAGCTCCGGGACAAGGCCAAAGACTTGGAAACGAAGATTGAGCCCCGCTTGCTCCAGTCGTTCAAGCGCATCCGCAAAAACTCGCGCAACGGTTTGGGCATCGTCTATGTGCAACGTGACGCGTGTGGAGGTTGCTTCAACAAGATTCCGCCCCAGCGCCAACTGGACATCCGTTCGCGCAAGAAAATCATCGTATGCGAATATTGTGGCCGCATTATGATAGACCCCGAATTGGCCGGCGTCAACATAGAGCCGAAGGCCGAACCGAAGGAAAAACCAAGCAGAAGAAGACGTTTGGCTTCGAGCGAGGATTGACACTTCTTCCGAAGAGGATGATTGATAGATGCAAAGATGGCCTTGAGCGCGCTAAAGAGGGACTTTACGACGCTCAAGGCCATCTTTGTGTTTCCCATTATTTCATTGCGCCGCCGTCCGCAGGATGAACGTCGTGGCTCCGATGGTCACTATCGCCCCATCCTCAAGGCGGATGCGGTCTTTGTCACCCAAAATCTCGTTGTTCAGGAAAGTGCCCGTCAGGCTGGGGGCGTCGCGTAGCGTGTAGATGAGCGCGCCTTGCTTGTTGCGCTTCACGTTGATGACGCAATGCCGGCGGTCCATACTCATATCCGAGGTCTCGATAGGCACTTGGATTTCGGTGCCGATGCAACGCCTTCCTATCACGTTGTCCCCCTCTTGCAAAGGCAACACCTGCTTGAATCCAAACACGTTTTCTATGACCGTGATGCTCCCGAAGGCCTCCTTGAAGGCACCTTCGTCCAACTTCTCTTCCTTCCGCGTGGCAAGCGTCTTGGTTTTTCCCAGGCGGATGCTGAATTGCTTTCCGCAATGCTCGCACACAAACACCAGCGACTGGCCTTCGCCGTACTTTGTCTCGTCAAAGGTCAGGTAATTCTCACATTTAGGACACCGGATACGTTTCATTTTCTTTTATCGTGGGGGATAAATTCGTGTATCAATGTTTCAACACCCAAGCACTCTTGTACGTTTCGTTTTTACGAACTTCGCCAAGCGTTTGCTGGGCTTCGGCATACGTGGCGCACGACTCGATGCTGACCCGCTTCTTTCCGTCGCCGATGATGGCCGATGCGCCTTCGAATCCTTTTTCCTTCAGCGTCTCCACCATTTGCCGCGCCTCCCGTTCGGTGCTCATACTGGCCACGATGATGTGGTATCTTTTTGTCACCTTCACTTCACGTGCCACTACGGGAGCCTTCTTGGGGGCTTTCACCACCGTCTTTTTCGCAGGAGCCACATTTTCTTTCATCACTTTTTCTTTCGCCACTTCTTCTTTCACCACTTCTTTACGCGGCTCCTTCACGGGCTTGTTTGCATTGTCCCGGGCCGTCTGTATAGGGGTAAAAGCCACCGAGCGCAGGCTGACCTCCCGCAGCATATCGTCGGGGAACAGGCTGGCATAATTTCCTTGCGCCACTTCCGTGTTTTCTATCGGGGCGGACAGCAGGAAGAAAGTCAACACGACAGCTATCATAGCGGCTATGCGTCCCCAATGCGAAGGCTTCACATTGATTTCAAACTTAATCTTCCGGCTTCTCGCGTGCTTGTCGGGCAGCAGATAGTCGGGCGTCCGTTTTTCCCTGAAGGACGTACGGACGGGGGCGAGCGTTTTCATCTCGAAGCTGGCCAATCCATATAAATAAGGTGTGGTGATTTTGTCATCGTAAGGCTCGAACTCGTACGTGCCGCGTATCGAGCAGCGCAGCTCGCCCACATTGGGCAGGTCGGCTTTTCCTTCTTCGTGCAGGTGGCGCACCAAGTCTTCCACCTGGTGTTCCACCTTGCGCGTGGCGTCCGAGAAACTGGTGTTATATACCTCCATATACGACTGCACAAGCAGGCCGTCGTTCATTTTCAGTTGCGGATTGAAGCCGATGGTCCTCATCGGGGGCAGAAACAGGTTTTCTTCCTCCACGCGGACGGACGGTGTATGGTGAGCGACAAATCCTCCCAACCCGGGGACGATGACGCAATCATTGTCCAAAAGCAGTTTTTCTATATGTTGAGCTAATTCTATCATAATGCAAAAGTACATTTTTTATTGTATATATGTCCTCTTTCCCCGGCTTTTCTTTTAAACAAAATATCAACATCTTCATTTTTTTCCTACTTTTGCGCCGTAATTTGTAATATGGATAAAAAGATCGCTTGATAATCAGATGAAAATTAAAGCCTATTTTTTTGCTTTCGGGCTATTGGCCTATGTACCTTTCCTTCCCGCGCAAGCGCAGGACAAGAAACTCAGTTCCTTTATTGAATACGGCGCCACGGTGCACGCGGGCGACAACACCCCCTTGTGGCAGGTGAGCAACTTGCAGGGGCTGGGCTCTATCGACCATAGCACCTACGTGCGCGGAGGTGTCTTTTACAACGACACGTGGGGCAAATGGGAAGTGCGCGGGGGCTTGGACCTCGTGGCCGCCCACGGCTTTGCTTCGGGCATCCAGCAGGCTTACGCCGACTTCCGCTACAAGTGGTTCGGCATCTTCGCGGGAAGCAAGGAGCGCACCGCGCCGTTGGTCAACCCCGTCCTGAGCAGTGGCGAGTTGGCCTGGTCGGGCAACGCGCGCCCCATCCCGCAGGTGATGGTCGGCATCCCCGAATATCTCTACCTCTTGCCCCGCTTGGCCATCAAGGGTGAAATCTCCTACGGGTGGTTCACCGACAGCAATTGGCTGGAGGACCACGCCAACCTCGCCGGCGGTTATTGGTACACCAAGAATATGAAATTCCACCACAAGGAGGGCTTCATCCGCATCGGCCTGCCGGACGGCAAGTGGCAATTGGATTTGGGTATGACGCTCAACACCCAGTTTGGGGGGCAGCGGGTGAACAGTGGCGGGGAGCTGGACTTGGGCAACCGCCTGAAGGATTATTTCCGCGTCTTCATCCCCGGCGCGGGCGACGAGGACGGTCCCGGACAGGAAAGCCTTTTCTACCAAGGAAACTTCAACGGCACGGAGCAGATACGGGGCACTTACCGCGGGAAGGAATTCTCCATCGCCCTCTATCTGGACAACTATTTCGAGGATTTCTCCGGTATGGGCAAGCAGAACGGCTGGGACGGCCTGTGGGGCATCGAGATGGAATTCAAGAAATTCCGCCCCATCAATAACATCGTGCTCGAATTCCTGCAAACCACCAACCAGAGCGGTCCCCTGCACGGCCTGCACGAGCCGGACGAAGGCCCCGTACACAAGACCGGAGGCCGGGACAACTATTACAACAACGGACTCTACCACGCGTGGGCGCATTGGGGGATGGCCAACGGAAACCCCTTGCTGCGTGCCCCCATCTACAACGCCGACGGCGATATGTCCTTCAAGTACAATCGCGTAAAGGCCGTACACGTGGGCTGGAGCGGCGGCTTTTCGCCGGAGTGGGACTACGTGGCCAAGCTGACGTACAACCGCACGTGGGGGTCGTTAGAGAAACCGACACTGGACATCCTCGAGAATTTCTCCGCCTACCTGGCCGTGCGCTACGTGCCCTCCAAGCTGAAGGGATGGCAATTCCACGCTTCTTTGGGGCTGGACACGGGCGAGATATACGGCGACAACTTTGGTTTCCAGATGAGAATACGAAAATCATTCTAATAAGAAAAAACAATACTTCTCTGGGTATGGCATCCATACCGAAGAATAAACAAATCTTAGAACAATGAATTACATTCAGACAGAAATTGACGGCGTGTGGGTCATTGAGCCGAAAGTGTTCAACGATGCCCGTGGTTATTTTATGGAGTCTTTCAAGGAAGAAGAGTTTTGCAAAAACGTGGGTTCCGTCCACTTTGTGCAGGACAACGAGTCGAAATCTTCGTTCGGCGTGTTGCGCGGCCTCCATTATCAGAAAGGCGAGTTCAGCCAGGCCAAGTTGGTGCGTGTCATCAAGGGGCGAGTGCTCGATGTGGCGGTCGACTTGCGCAAGTCTTCTCCCACGTTCGGGCGTTATGTCAGCGTGGAGCTGAGCGAGGACAACAAACGCCAGTTTTTCATCCCCCGCGGCTTTGTCCACGGCTTCCTGGTGCTGAGCGACGAGGCCATCTTCACCTACAAGGTGGATAACGCGTATGCTCCCCAAGCCGAAGCCTCCATCCGCTACAACGACGAGACCATCGGTGTAGACTGGCCTGTGGCTCCGGAACAGATGTTGCTCTCACCGAAAGATATGAACGGATTGCCTTTCAGCGAAGCGGAGTATTTCGACTAAAAAGCAGCTCTGCCAATAAGATAGGGGCGTGTCGGTTTTCCTGACACGCCTTTTTTTATTTTTCATCCGGAAAATGCGTAGATGACAAATGGGAATTTAACTGTGTGTTCATTTTTCATCCGCAGATGACGCAGATAACACGGATTTTTAAATTAGGAACACAGAGTCACGGAGACACGGAGTTTTTATTTTATCTGTCTTATAAATAAACTTCTCTCTGTGTCTTTGCGTCTCCGTGTTTGAATAAAAAATAAATCTGCGTCATCCGTGTCATCTGCGGATGAGTAATTTGCCCACATAGCGCAGCCCGACAAATTATCATTTAGAATCCCCCTTTTTTATTCACAATCGTAATAAATCGGCTTTTCAAAACAAAAAAATCACATTCTTATATCACATTTGCAATTATCACAAGTGTAAATAGAGTGGGGGAGTCCCCTATTTTCGCCTGTAAGCATCCATTTTACACTTGTGTCGCATTCCGATTAAATATTTCATTTTACATATATAATTACGCTTCTATCAAATTGTTAATGAGAATAACTGAATTTTTGGGTTATACAAAAAGAAGAAAAGCAAAATCACGGATGTAAATACGCTGAAGGCGAGGTTGAAATATGATATATATCGCTATGTATCAATATGCTACACGGATTTGTTAATCTGCATAAAATGGCGTTTACATCTGTGTTGCCCACTTTTAGGCTCTTTTGTGTTCACAATGGAAATATTTTATGCACAAATGTAAATCAAATAATTCACAAAATTGTTTTGCTTTTGTGATTTTTATCGTTTACCTTTGTAAACCCGAAAGAAGAAACAAACTTGATACGTAATACCCCATAAGTATGGCTATAAAAGACCGTTTAAAACTGATAATGGACGACAAAGGGCTGAACAATGGCGAGTTTGCCAAAGAAATCGGCGTAGTCCAGTCTACCATCTCCAACATCTTTGGCGCGCGAGGCACCAACCCCAGCACGGACGTGTTGCTCCGCCTGCACAAACGTTACCCCAACATCAATCTGGAGTGGCTCCTTACGGGCGAAGGAGCGATGTACAACGATGGCACGCCCGAACCGGACGCCACTTCCCTATGTCCCGACCAGCCAGAGGATGCCGCCTATCCGCTATTTGCCGAGAATGCGGAAATTTCCGAGTTTGGGACGGGCGAAGCGAAAAATCGCAGGGAAATGACGTCGGGAAGCCCGTCCGGGCAAGCCAAAGACATTGTACGTCAAGAGATTGTCTACAAGGAACGCCCGCCGCGGAGAATCACCGAAATACGCATTTTTTTCGACGACAATACCTACGAGACCTTCAAGCCCGAAAAATAAGGATGCAAGAAGGACGAACTTTTGTTTTTTTTGACGTATATTTGTCCGGCATAAATGGGAATTTAGCGGCCGGAGGCCGCAATTGACAATTAACAATGGACAATTGACAATGATTTGCTAATCAATATCCGATTCATTGTATTTGCTAATTGTTAATTGTCAATTATCAATTGTCAA
>CALUIQ010000172.1 GCA_944320735.1 uncultured Bacteroides sp.
TTTTTAAGTATCCTTGCTGACTTCGCAAAGACAGCTTGCTGACTCTGCCATTTCAGCTTACTTGTTTTGCCAAGACAGCTTACTTGCTATTTATCCTTGTCTTGTAACCGTGTTTTCGGACTGACCCAAAACAACCTGCTGTCAAACGCCTTCAAATATACCGACGAAGGCAAAAGCATCACGGTAAGTTTGAAAGAGGAAGACAACCAACTGATATTGCAGGTGGCGGATACGGGCAAGGGAATCCCCCAAGACAAACAAAGCAAAATCTTCGAACGCTTCTACCAAGCCAACGATTCGGAACTGGGAAGCGGCATCGGCCTCTCATTGGTGCAACGACTGGTGGAACTGCACCACGGACGCATCGAACTGACAAGCCAGGAAGGAGAAGGGAGTTCGTTTACCGTCTATCTGCCGACAAACGCTGACGCCTACAAGCCCGAAGAAACTGCAGACGAGATGACCTCTGCAAACAAAGACATCCACACAACCAATCCGCAGATAATGTACACGGTGGACATCGAAGACACCGCACATACGGACAATATGGACGCGAACGCAAACGAAAGCATTTCGGAAGGCCACCGGAAAGAACATATATTAATTGTAGAAGACAATGCCGACATCCGTCAATACTTAGCCGAAGAGTTGGGCAAAACTTATTCTGTATGGCAAGCGGAGAATGGCGAAAAAGCATTGACACTGCTCAAGAAACAAGACATAGATTTGGTGTTGACGGATGTCATGATGCCCGGAATGGATGGATTGCAACTGTGCAAACATATCAAACAAAACCTGAGCACCTGCCATATTCCGGTCATCATCCTTTCCGCCAAGGCTGACGTCAAGGAACAGTTGGAAGGTCTCCAAGTAGGTGCAGACGACTACATGCCCAAACCTTTTGTGCTCAACGTCATGACAGCCAAAATAAAAAATCTGTTCCGTACACGTCAACGAGTCATTGAACGTTATACGAAATCTATGGAGATAGATCCCGAAAAGATGGCATTCAACCCTATGGACGAAGATTTGCTGAAAAGAGCCAAGGAAATTGTAGAAAAGCACATAGACGACGCAAACTTCACCACGGACGAATTTGCCCGCGAAATGTTGATGAGCCGCTCCAACTTGCACTTAAAGATGAAAGCACTGACTGGTGAATCCACCAACGACTTTATCCGCAAAGTACGCTTCAATAAGGCTTGCAAACTTTTAAGAGAAGGCAAATATACTGTCTCAGAAGTCAGTGCAATGGTGGGATTCAATACGCCATCATACTTCACGACCAGTTTCAAGAAGTACTTCGGATGCCTACCCACTGAATACGGCAAATAGCTTACAAAAATAGCTTTGGGCGACTGTCAGGGTTCATTCAGAAAAAAGAATAAACGAGCATGCCTACCACCGTCAGGCATCCTACGCCCACCGGCACCCAAGCATCCAGCAGAAGCCGTGGCTTACGATACTTGAATATCCAGCGGAAAAGTCCGTAACACAAACCGGCACCCACCAGTCCCAATAAGGCTCCCGCCAGCAAATCGCCCGGATAATGTACGCCCAAGTATGCCCGCGAATAGCACGTCACCAACGCCCACGACATGACAAAGTACGTCAACACTTGGTTGCGGAAAAGGAAATAGATGAAGAAAGCCAGCCCGAAGGTATTGGCGGCATGGCAAGAAGGAAAGCCATAACGCCCGCCCCGATAACCGTTCACAATATGTACCCATTCGGAAATCGGATTATTCAAGTTGGAAGGACGCAGACGACACACTTCGGGACGGATAAGCGAAGCGCCTATTTGGTCGGCAAAGACAATGGTGAGCGCGATGGCCACGAGGCAACCCAAAGCCACTTTCCAGCGCAAGTTGCGAAAAATGAGATACACCAACGAGACATACAGCGGCACCCACACCAACTTCCCGCTAAAGGCGTACATAAAGTTGTCAAAATAAGCATTGTGCATCCCGTTGATAAAGAGCAGCACATCCGTATCCAACTCACTCAGTGAGTGTAACAATTCCGTCATCCAATCCATCCTATATAAAATATGTATCGTTTGCTATAATTTATTATTCTATCCCTGCCATACGGACTAAGACGTGACAAAAATAAACCTTTTCTCCCAATACGCCAACTTTCGCCGGATATTTCATACAATGCCTCAGGCAAATGAGGGAATCTATGAATAAATACCTATCTTTGCCGGCGCAATCAATAAAGGCTCAATCATGGCAGACAATTATTTGGAAAGAAGACGAGAGGACTACGAAGCGCGCAAAGCGGCCTGGCAAAAGGGCAAAAAACGGACACGAACATCGACAAAAGTCTCCCCATCGAATGAGGGAGAGACAATGTTGCACCTTTTTGCCTCTCCTACCGACAGCATCGAGCCACCGGCCAGCTTCACGAATCCTTTCGACTACGAGCCTCATCCACTCTGCATCTTGGCTGCCCAAGAGGTGCAACAATACTTGGCCCAGCAGACGGAATGGAAGGAAGAACTGGATAAAGGCAAGATGTTCGGCGTGTTGGTGGTACGCACACGCGACGGGCGATTGGGGTTTCTTGCCGCCTTCTCCGGCATACTGAACGGCACGAACCGCCTGCCCTACTTTGTGCCTCCCGTCTACGACCTGCTTCAGCCGGGCAGTTTCTTCAAACAAGAAGAAAAAAACATCTCCGACATCAACGCACGCATCCTGTCATTGGAGGAAGCCCCCATCTACCGGCAACTACAAGCCGAAGCACAAGCGTATGAACAAAAAGCCCGGCAAGCACTCGCCCAAATGCGCGAAGACCTGAAAGCGGCCAAGGCACAACGGCAAACGCAACGGCAGAGTGGACTCCTCACGCCAGAAGAAGAGGCCGCATTGATACGCGAAAGCCAGTTCTTGAAAGCGGAATACAAACGTGCCGAGCGGGCTTGGAAAGAACGATACCATCCAAGCCAAAGCGCTTTGCTCAGCTACCAAGAAAACATAGAGCAACTGAAAGCGGAACGCAAGCGCCGTTCGGCCGCCTTACAGATGCGGCTTTTTTGGCACTTCCGGATGCTGAATGCACGTGGCGAGCGCAAAGACCTTTGCGAACTCTTTGCCGATACTCCCCAACGCACTCCACCGGCAGGAGCAGGCGAGTGTGCCGCCCCCAAACTCCTGCAACAAGCCTACCTGCATAAATGGAAGCCCCTCTGCATGGCTGAATTTTGGTGGGGACAATCACCCAAGACCGAAATCAGGCATCACGGGCATTATTATCCGGCCTGCCGGAGCAAATGCGCCCCTATCCTGAAACATATGTTGCAAGGGCTGGAAGTGGACCAAGCACCAGCCACCCTGCGCTCCCGACAGGCTTCCAAACTATCACTACCCGTTGTGTACGAGGACGCATGGATGGTCGTTGTAAACAAGCCTGCTGGCATGCTTTCCGTACCCGGCCGCGAAGAGGCTGACTCGGTGTACAGCCGGATGCAGGCATATTTGCCAGACGCGGACGGTCCGTTAGTAGTGCATCGCTTGGACATGGACACATCGGGACTGA
Source organism: uncultured Bacteroides sp. (assembly GCA_944320735.1). Lineage (GTDB taxonomy): Bacteria > Bacteroidota > Bacteroidia > Bacteroidales > Bacteroidaceae > Bacteroides. Next base: position 3,544 of record CALUIQ010000172.1, read on the forward strand.
TGCTGATAGCCAAGTCGAAAGACATACACAAGCAGCTACAAGCCCTATTTGCCACCCGGGCGATACAGAAACATTACATTGCCCTGCTGGATGGCATCGTGCCGGAAGACCAAGGAGAAATCAATCTGCCCCTCGCCCCTACCCCACACGACCATCCACGCCAAGAAGTTAACTACGAACGGGGGAAAGAAGCCGTGACCCGCTACAAAGTCTTGGAGCGCAAGGACGGACAGACACGGATAGACTTCTGCCCGCTGACCGGACGCACGCACCAACTTCGCGTACACGCCGCCCATCCGCAGGGATTGGGATGCCCCATCGCAGGCGACTGGCTTTATGGAAAGAAAAAGGCCGACCGCCTCTACCTGCACGCCGCAGAATTGGAGTTGACCCATCCCACCGATGGCACGACGTTACACTTGTCGGCACCGACACCTTTTTAATAGAATGATAAATAAAAGATATATGGCATACACCCCTACCCACATCGAAGAAGAGAAAAAAGTTGTCGAACTGATGATACGACTGTATTGCAGGAGAAAAGAGAAAAACCGAGAACTATGCCCGGACTGCCGTGAATTATTGGCGTATGCCCACACCCGCTTGTCACACTGCCCTTTCGGAGAAGACAAACCGACCTGCCGGAATTGCCCCATTCATTGTTATAAACGGGATATGAAAGAGAGGATGCGGAAAGTCATGCGGTACGCCGGGCCGCGCATGTTGCTCTATCATCCTCTCATAGCCTTGCGACACGTATGGCGAGAGCATATCACCTCCCGCCCCTATACGCATTAGTTATTGAAGTAATACAAGAACACGGCCACCCCCTCAAGTGCCTTCTTCTTCTCGCCTTCAATCTCGATGGCAAATTTGATTTCGGCCTTGGCTGTGCCGCGCAGGTTGACCAACGACACCATGTCGGCCACCAGACGAATGCTTTGCCCAGACAATACAGCCTGTCCGAAGCGCATCTTCTCAATGCCATAATTAATCATCATCTTGAGATTGTTCACCTCGATAATCTGATTCCACAGATAAGGCAACATCGAAAGCGTCAGATAGCCATGGACAATGGTGCTCTTGAAAGGACTCTCCTCCTTGGCACGCTCCGTATCTACGTGTATCCATTGATGATCCAGCGTAGCGTCGGCAAACAGATTGATGCGCTCCTGCGGAATCTGTACATACTCCGACACGCCGATGCGCTGCCCTACCAGTTTCTCAAAATCCTCATACGAATTAACCACAACTTTTTCCATATCCAATTCTCAAATTTAAAAAATTAAGTTCCTATTGTTTTCTGAAAGCAAATATCGCATTTTCCCGACAAACCACAAAAAAATAAGCAAACTTATGTACTAATCAATCACAATTGAAGAAAAAAGGTTCTTCCGGAGAATGCGTAGGCGATAAATGGGAATTTAGCGCACGAAGTGCGCTTTAATGAAGAATGAAGAATGATGAATGATGAATGATGAATGATGAATGATGAATGAAGAATGAAGAATGAAGAATGATGAATGATGAATGATGAATGATGAATGATGAATGAAGAACTAAGAATTTTAGTAATCAACTCCCCTCCTTCCGGAAGGAGGAGAGCTTTATTACCTTTCTTCACAAACTCTAATTCTTCATTCTTAATTCATCATTCTTCATTTCGGGG
>CALUIQ010000173.1 GCA_944320735.1 uncultured Bacteroides sp.
CTGTCAATCTTCAACTCGAACGCATTGACACGACGTTCGTGTATCAAAACTTGCTGGGCCAGTTCACGGTCAAGTGTCAACACCGATTCACCCGCACGATCCAGCTGGTTATAGACCAACGTCCACATCTCGTCTATCTCTTTTTTCAGAAGGACAAGTTCACTTTCGATGAATTTTACCATAATGCTATTTTGTTTTAAGTTATTAATTCTATAAGTGGGAATTTAGCGGCCAAAGGCCGCAATTGACAATTAACAATGGACAATTGACAATGATTTGCTAATCAATATCCGATTCATTGTATTTACTAATTGTTAATTGTCAATTGTCAATTGTGCGCTCCGCGCACATAAATTATCATTTCCCGCCTCAAAGTTAAGCAAAATCCTTTGTTAACCGAAACGACCGGTGATATAATTTTGTGTCTGCTCTTTATGGGGGTTGGTAAAAATGTCTTTCGTGTCACCATATTCCACCATCTGACCCATATAGAAGAAAGCCGTTTTGTCACTCACACGGGCGGCTTGCTGCATATTATGCGTCACGATGACAATGGTATAATCATTCTTCAACTCATGTATCAATTCCTCCACTTTAGTGGTAGAAATGGGGTCTAAGGCCGATGCAGGTTCGTCCATAAGCAACACTGAAGGTGATACGGCCATGGCACGCGCAATGCAAAGGCGTTGTTGCTGGCCTCCGGAAAGCGCATACGCCGACTCTTTCAGTTTGTCTTTCACCTCGTCCCACAAAGCCGCTCCGCGCAAACTCTCCTCCACACGCTGACGAATAAAGCTGTTGTCGGTTACTCCGTTCACACGCAAACCGTACGCCACATTCTCGAAAATGCTTTTGGGGAAAGGATTGGGGCGTTGAAACACCATACCCACATTCTTACGCAATTCGTCCACTTTCACGCCTTTCCCATAAATATCCTGCCCGTTTATCAGGATGCTTCCCTCCAAACGGGTATCGGGGATGAGGTCGTTCATACGGTTCAACAGACGCAGGAAAGTGGATTTACCACAACCTGAAGGACCGATAAAAGCCACCACGGATTTCTCCTCAATGTCCATACTAATACCTTTCAAGGCATGGAAATCACCATACCAGAAGTTCACGTCACGAGTTTCGATTATATTCTTCATAAACATTTGATGTGCTAATGTGTCAATATGCTAATGTGCTAATGTATCAATACCCATTAGCACATTGGCACATTAGCATATTAGCATATTAATTTGACTTCACTTTATTCTCAAAATATTTGCGCAGTGCGTTGGCCAGCAAGTTCACAAACAGGATGATGACAATCAGCACCAAGGCCGTTCCGTAGGCGATGGGGAGCTGGGCATCGATGTCCGTACCACTGGTGGAAATCACGTACAAATGGTAAGGCAATGCCATACATTGGTCGAAGATGCTCTCCGGAAGTTGGGGCAGAAAATAAGCCGCACAAGTGAAGAGAATAGGAGCCGTCTCACCCGACACACGTCCCAAAGCCAAAATCAATCCCGTGATGATGTTGGGCATACCCATGGGCAGAATGACGTGCCAGATGGTTTGCAACTTCGTGGCACCCAACGCACGGCTTCCCTCACGCATACTGTCGGGGATGGCCTTCAAGGCTTCTTCCGTGGTGCGGATAACCAAGGGCAAACTGAGCAGACCCAGCGTGAGCGAACCAGCCAGGATGCTATCGCCGAAGTCGAGCCAATTGACAAACAAGGCCATACCGAACAAACCGAATACAATGGAAGGGATACCACTCAAATTATTGGTCATCACCCGGATGAACCTCACGACCCATCCCTTCTTGGGGGCGTACTCATTCATATAAATGCCGCTCATCACTCCCACTGGAAAGGCGAACAGGGCACTTCCTATCATCAGATAGAAGGTACCCACAATGGCAGGCCAAATGCCTCCGGCAGTCATGCCATCAGACGGGGCGGTGGTGAGAAAGTCCCAATTGATTACCCCTATACCTTTATATATAATAAAGAACAGGATGGCAAACAGCACCAATACCACACTCAAGCTCAGCAAACGGAATATCCCGAAAGCAATGCTCTGAGAAAGACGTTTCCGATTCATCGACATATCTTTTTTCTTTTTATGGATTAAAGTCTTTTACGCTGGGAAGCCTTTTATCTGCTTCTTTTTGAAACTGCTTCCACCGTAAAGTTGATGATTAAACTAATGAAGAACAACACTACGCCCAGCAGGAACAACGACGCATAGTGCGCACCTCCGGCCGGAGCCTCGCCCAGTTCGGCGGCGATTGTGGCAGGGATGGTACGCAGAGGTTCCAAGATAGAAGTCGGAATCACCGCCGCATTACCGGTCACCATCAACACGGCCATCGTCTCACCCACGGCACGCCCGATGCCCAACACCACACCCGACGTAATGCCCGATATAGAATAAGGGATTACCACTTTGTATATAGTTTGCCATTGCGAAGCACCCAGTGCCAAACTGGCCTCGCGCATAGCACGCGGACAATTCCGCATAGCATCCTCCGTCACGGTTATGATAGTAGGCAAGGCCATGATGGCCAACACGATACTTCCCGCAAGGCCGCTCTCGCCCACCGGAAGATTAAACACTTGCTGAAGCAAAGGCACTATCACAATCAGTCCGAAGAAACCGTATACCACGGAAGGTATGCCACTCAACAATTCAATGACCGGTTTCAATATGTCCCGAATCTTACGGTTGGCCACCTCACTCATATAGATTGCCACCGCCAAGCCAAAAGGCAACGCTATCAGGATGGCAAAAAGGCTGACCCACAACGTGCCCGTTATCAACGGCAGAAAGCCGAACAAAGGAGCGGGCGTAGCCGTAGGAAACCACTCGGCACCGGCAAACACGTCCTTCATCGAAATGGAATTGTCCTTCACCAAATGCACCGCTTCGGGACGGGTGATAAACTGGCGTGGCACAAACGCCACGATGCCCGGCGTACGCTCCACCAGGCTCGTAATGCACTCGCCTGCATTCTCATACCCCTCTCCCAACTGCTCTTCGGTGAAATAGCGTTCGGCATCTTCCAGGCGGAACAACACGATAGGCATGTCTTTTCCGCCCACTTCCCGCCAATTCGTAATCTCGCTGTCGAACACATCTTTTATCTCCACCGGAGAAAGTTCGTCCACTTCATTATCTTTATGGAGAGCCAGCACATAGCCTTCCTCCACGACCTTACTACTAAACAAGCCCATAGCCTCCGAAAAGAGGAACAGCACAATGAGCACAATGGTGATGCTTGTCACAAATCCGCTACAAGCCAATACACCTTCTACAATTCTCTCAAAAATCTTTCTCATTTTGGGGTCATACTTTTTTCCGGGCGCAAAAGTAGGCCGCAAATATTAAAAAGGTGTTTCCACGGGTTGAAAGAACTATTACAATCCTATTACAATTCTGTTACATACATATCCAGATGACGTTTTGTAATGTCTATGAAATATGGAAATACGTTCTTTGCAAGCGAAAAAAAGACATCTATGAGACTAAAACTTATACCCCTTGTTGTGATAAGCGCCCTGCTTATCCCCGCACAGCAACTGAGTGCCCAACGCATCAAAGGCAGTGACACCGTCCTGCCCATCGCCCAGCAAACGGCGGAAGAGTATATGAAAGAAAATCCCGATGCCCGTGTCACCGTAACCGGAGGCGGCAGCGGCGTAGGCATCAGTGCCTTGCTGGATGGTACGGCCGACCTTGCCATGGCTTCACGTGCCATCAAGTTCAGCGAGAAGATGAAAGCCAAGTCTACCGGACGGGACATCAAGGAAGTCATCATTGCCGGTGACGCATTGGCCGTTGTGGTACACCCCAGCAATCCCGTCTCCAAACTCACCCGCCAACAACTGGAAGACATCTTCCGCGGAAAAATAACCAACTGGAAAGAAGTGGGAGGGGATGACCGTAAGATTGTGGTCTACTCCCGCGAAACTTCATCGGGCACTTACGAGTTTTTCAAAGAAAGCGTCCTGCACAACAAGAACTATATGAGCAGCAGCCTTTCAATGCCTGCCACAGGAGCTGTCATTCAATCTGTAAGCCAAACCAAAGGCGCCATCGGTTATGTCGGCTTGGCTTATGTCTCTCCCCGCATCAAGGCGCTCGCCGTTTCTTATGAAGGTGGAGACTATGCCCTGCCCACGCCCGAGAACGCCACCAATGGTACTTACCCCATTGTCCGTCCACTCTTCTATTATTATGATGCTCGCAACACAGAGAAGGTAACTCCCCTACTCGACTTCATCCTCTCCACTCGAGGACAAGCCCTCATCAAGGAAGGGGGATATATTCCGGTGAAATAATCAACCGAATTTAGGAAACCACATAGGTTTTGCCGGATAAAAACACAGGCTTCTTTCTCTTAAATCATCGCTTTTAATGGGAAGAAGCTTGCCTTTTAATGTGAAAGTTCTTCCCTTTTAATGTAAAGGGGCGGGACATTAAATGTGCCCGAACGAGTGATTAATTAAAATAATGTAGAATACGATTTATTTCCGACCACGTCCGGAAAGAATGACATAAATCACAACCGGGGCTCCGATGATGGGAGTCACGGAATTGAGGGGAATGAAGCCGGCGTCACCGGGCAAGACACACACCAGATTGCAAAGCAAGGCCACCACGGCACCCGTCAGGAGCGTCATCGGGAGCAGGACACGGTGATTGGAAGTACCCAACAACAAACGCGCGATGTGGGGCACAGCCAGGTCGATAAAAAGAACAGGGCCACAGAAAGCAGTCGTAACTGCCGTCAACAAGCCGGTGACTACCAAAAGAAGATTGCGCACCCGACGTACATGGATGCCTAAGTTGGCCGCATAACGCTCACCCAACAGCATCGCGTTCAAGGGTTTGACCAACGACAATGCCAGCCCGATACCTAACAAGGCTACGAAAGCAAACCAAGGCATCTGTTGCAAAGACACGCCCCCGAAATTGCCCATGCCCCACAACATATACGACTGAACGCCTTCCGCCGTAGAAACATAGTTCATCAAAGAAACGGCCGAAGAGGCAAGATAGCCAATCATAAGCCCCGTAATGAGCAACATCACATTGCTACGGATTAAAAAGGAAAAGAACAAGATGAGCACCATAACCGCCATGGCCCCCACAAACGCGCCCGCCAATACGGAAAAGAAACCAGACAGCGTGAACGTGCCCGCTGCCACGCTTCCGCCCAACAGCAAGGTCACCAACGCCACGCCCAAACCGGCACCGGAGTTGACACCCAATATGGATGTGCCGGCCAAAGGGTTGCGAAACAAGGTCTGCAACATCAATCCGCATGCAGCCAACGCACTTCCGGCAAGCATCGCCGTCAATGCTTGGGGCAGACGGGCTTCCCACACGATGTATCGCCAACTTTCCTTCACGCCTTCATCACCCAGCAAAATGCGTACGACATCACCTGCGGGGATAGATACCGAGCCTATCAGCAAATTGGCGACAAACAAAAGAATCAACGCCAACGTCAACAACAATCCGTATCGAAATGTTCTGTTCATATTTATAAATGGAAATTTAGCGCGCGCAGCGCGCTTGAATGAAGAATGATGAATGAAGAATTACAGTTATCAACTCCCCTCCTTCCGGAAGGAGGGGTGCCCAACGGGCGGGGTGGTAGGAAGAGTATGGTTCGACCTATTTATTATTGATGATAAGAATAGGAGTCGCTTACGCGGCATATTTCTCCTACCACCTCCCCCTACGGGGACTCCTCCTTCCGGAAGGAGGAGAGTTTTATTACCTTTCTTCACAAACTCTAATTCTTCATTCATCATTCATCATTCTTAAATTTTAATAGATAAATTATCATTTCCCCTCCTGCAACAAAGAAAAATACTGCAATCCGCCTTCCAACTGGATTTCGGGGTGAAGTATCTGTATCATATCAGCCAACAGGCGGTCGGGATGGAAGGGCGTTTCCTCGTAATAAGGAATCCGGGCCGTGTTGCAACCATACACACGCCGTTCCTTAAACGCCTTAAAGCGGGCATACCCGGCATATTCCGCCTCCAAGTCATCATAAGTCATATCCTGTGGCCGGTTGTACTTGATAATCCAAATGTCCGACTCACCCGCCTTGTCATACACCGCCTCGAAAGACATAGGCACTGCCCCGCTTCGCTTCAAGTCGGCAAAGGCATAGCGTCCACAAGCATCCTCGTAAAGACGCCCCATCGGTGTATAGGCACCGGAGATGTACCACACAGCTCCATATTTCAGGTCGGCCAATAAGGAATAGGAAGTGGACGAAAGCAGGGCACGATTCTTCAAGCGTTCATAACGTTCCTCCACTTGCGCAAAAAGGCTGTCGGCATAACCGGACTTCCCATACAGCAAGCCATAGAAACGCATCCACTCCGCACGCCCCAAAGCCGAAGTCTCCATATAGTCGGCACACTCGATGAGCGGAATGTCCAACTTGGACAAACGACCATAGCCATTGTTGTTCTGATAAGGCGAAAGCAGGATGGCGTCGGGACGCAAGTCGATAATGCGCTCAATGTCCGGATTTGCACTCGTACCACAATCCACAATCGTGCCTTGCCGACATCCTTCCTGAACAAAAGGACGGTGCATATACTTCACATCGCATACACCTCCAATCTGTCCCGACGCTCCCAGTTCTTCCACCAGACCGCAATGTACGGCGGAGTAGACCAAGGATTTAGACAAAGGAACCCGTATCACCGTCCCTGAAGGAAGTGTACGGAGTAGAGCCTTGTCTTTAGGCACTAATACATAAGTGTGCAACGTCCGCAGTGTGTCCCAAGGATCGCGCAATGTGGCTACGGTGTAATCGGGATAGGACACCAGTGTCAGGTTTTCGGCATAGCGCAAGGCCAAGGTATCGCCCCCCGATGAGGAAGCCAATTGCCCGCCCGCTCCCCGGCACGAAGCCAGCAGGAACAGGGCGGGAAGAAGCAAAGCTATGAAATGTTTCATTATGCGTTATCAATCGAGGAATGACATATACACAGCACCTACACCTACGTCATACTTACCAGTCAGTGTTCCGTCCGGATCGTAGGCATTGACATAACCCGGCGTGTTGTAAGAAGCGAAACCTCCCACCAACGTATAAGATGTGATGTAGATGTTTCCACTCTCAGGATGTACGGCAAGCCCTGCGGGCGAGTCAACGGGCGTAGAAACAAAGTTCGGATTCTCTACTGCACCGGTCACTGTATTATAAACAATGTAAGAAACTTCTGTCGCACCAAAAGGAGCATTGATGGTGTACAACGAATTGCCGCGCACAGCCATAATGGTTGCTTGAATACCCATATCTGCAGCCTCATCCGAGCCATTAATCTTCCAAAGTGATGCCGGAGTAGCACCGTAATCACCCATACATACCACAATAAGGTTGCCTGAAGCGTCGGCGACTATCTTCGTAGGATTCAAGCCGACAGGAATCTTCTTCTCTTCCTCGAAAGTGGAGAGTGAAACCTTCGACACGCTCTTGCCATTGGCATATCCCGCCTGCCAGTTGTTTCCATCGGAGTTCACCACATACAGGTAATCCCCGCTGATGACCATTTCCTCCGGATTAGGACCTACTTTTACGGTCTTGTCAATGGCATTCGTAGCGGGATCGATGCGAGACACGTGGCCGGAAAACATTGACACATATACATAGTCACCATCCGTCACGATGTCACGCGGGCTGCTTCCTTGCTCAGTGGTAGGAAGTATCTGGGCTACGCTTACCAAGGTATTCTTATTCACTACCTCAACGGTGTTAGACTCTGACACAGCGATGTAAAGATTCTCGCCCAACACCACACCGTCTTGTACCGTAGAGCCTAAGCTACGTCCGTTCACAGAAAGGAAAGCGTCATTAGTTACCTGGCCGTTCTGTATATCGATGAAAGAAAGACTACCGTCAATAGTGGAACCTTGGTTTCCGGAGTTGTACACAAATACACCCGTTTCCATCCGTCCGGGAGCATCGGGATCGTCCGAAGGATTGTCATCGTCACTACATGCCACAAAAGTCATCGGCAAAGCCAGCACCAGAAGGGCCAGCATTTTCATTTGTTCTTTCAAATTTGTCATAACTATATTTTTTAATTAAATGATAATTTAGCTATTAAATGAAGAATGATGAATTAAGAATGAAGAATTAGAGTTTGTGAAGAAAGGTAATAAAACTCTCCTCCTTCTGGAAGGAGGAGTCCCCGAAGGGGGAGGTGGTAGGAGAAATATGCCGCGTAAGCGACTCCTATTTTTATCATTATATAAATAGGTCAAACCATTCTTTTCCTACCACCCCGCCCGTTGGGCACCCCTC
>CALUIQ010000174.1 GCA_944320735.1 uncultured Bacteroides sp.
GCTTTAGGCGCAAAAATAGGAAAAAATCTCTTTAAAGAGACATATTGACGCTTCAAAAGACGAAAAAAGAGAAATATTACTTGGAGAAACGACATTTTTTGCCGAAAAATTTTTGTAATATACAAGTAAATTGTATTTTTGTGTACAATTTTGGTATAGTAATGACAGGTGAAGAAAAAAAGTTATTGACTACCTTTGAGGCCAGGCTGCGACATTTGATTTATCTGCACGATGAATTAAAACGCGAAAATACCGACTTGAGACAGGCACTGGCGCACGAGGAACAACAACATCAAAGGACGCAAGAAGCTTACAAGGAACTGGAGCAGCGCTATACCGACCTAAAAACAGCTACGACAATCAGCCTTAACGGCAGTGACGTAAAAGAGACGAAACTGCGATTGTCAAAATTAGTGCGTGAAGTCGATAAATGCATCGCTTTGTTGAATGAATAATATATTAAAAAAGAGGTGTATGGACGATAAAATAAATATTAACCTGACAATGGCGGAAGTTTCTTATCCGCTTACCATCGACCGCAGCCAAGAGGAAATGGTGAGGGAAGCAGCCAAACAGGTAGATATAAGAGTGAATGCGTATCGGAAATTTTATAAGGATTTGCCGAAGGAGGTGACATTAGGGATGGCCGCTTTCCAGTTTGCGCTGGAGACTTTGCAGCAGAAAGACCGGAATGACACGGCACCTTATACCGAGAAGATAAAAGAACTGACAGAGGTATTGGAAGATTACTTTAGGGAACAAGGTTGAAGCACCACCCCACAAGATGTCGCCAAAGGCTCCTGGCACAAGGAAGAAAAGAGTTTACGCACTGTACGAAGGCCTTTTACCCAATCTTTGGGAAAGGACATTTCGGCAGTGCTTTTTGTTTATATATATAAAAACTTATAAAAGATGACAGTAGTTACAATAGTAGTATCCATTGCCTGCTTGCTGGTGGGAGGAGTTGCATCGTACTTGTTCTTCAAATATGGTTTGAAGGCGAAATACGACGGTATCTTGAAAGAGGCCGAGGCCGAGGCTGAAGTGATTAAGAAAAACAAGTTGCTGGAAGTGAAGGAAAAATTCCTGAATAAAAAAGCGGACTTAGAGAAAGAAGTCGCCGCGCGTAACCAAAAGATTCAGCAAGCCGAAAACAAGCTGAAACAGCGTGAACTTGTGTTGAACCAACGCCAGGAAGAAATCCAACGCAAAAAGATGGAAGCGGAAGCCGTAAAGGAAAACCTTGAAGCACAGTTGGTCATCGTAGACAAAAAGAAAGAGGAGTTGGAACACTTGCAACGCCAGGAGATTGAGAAACTGGAAGCCATCTCGGGCCTTTCGGCTGAAGAAGCCAAGGAGCGTATGGTGGAGTCACTGAAAGAAGAAGCCAAAACGCAAGCCCAGTCGTACATCAACGACATTATGGACGATGCCAAAATGACGGCCAACAAAGAAGCCAAGCGAATCGTCATACAGACCATCCAGCGTGTAGCAACCGAAACGGCCATCGAAAACTCGGTGACGGTATTCCATATCGATTCAGACGAAATCAAAGGCCGCATCATCGGTCGCGAAGGCCGCAATATCCGCGCCTTGGAAGCTGCCACGGGAGTTGAAATCATCGTGGACGATACGCCGGAAGCGATTGTACTCTCCGCCTTCGACCCTGTTCGCCGCGAAATTGCCCGTTTGGCCTTGCACCAATTGGTGACTGACGGACGTATTCACCCTGCCCGCATTGAGGAAGTGGTGGCCAAAGTCCGCAAGCAAGTAGAGGAAGAAATCATCGAAACCGGCAAGCGTACGACCATCGACTTGGGCATCCACGGCTTGCATCCGGAACTGATACGTATCATCGGCAAGATGAAATACCGTTCTTCTTATGGGCAGAATCTTTTGCAGCATGCCCGTGAAACGGCCAACCTTTGTGCCGTTATGGCATCGGAGTTGGGACTGAATCCCAAGAAAGCCAAACGCGCCGGTTTGTTGCACGACATCGGCAAGGTGCCCGATGAAGAGCCGGAATTGCCGCACGCACTCTATGGTATGAAGTTGGCAGAGAAATTCAAAGAGAAGCCGGACATCTGCAATGCCATTGGCGCCCATCACGATGAAGTAGAAATGACCAGCCTGTTGGCTCCCATCGTACAAGTGTGCGATGCCATATCAGGTGCCCGTCCGGGTGCTCGCCGCGAAATCGTCGAGGCTTACATCAAACGTTTGAACGATTTGGAACAACTGGCCATGTCCTATCCGGGTGTAACCAAGACTTATGCCATCCAGGCGGGTCGCGAGTTGCGCGTCATCGTAGGTGCAGACAAGATAGACGACAAACAAACAGAAAACTTGTCTGGTGAGATAGCCAAGAAGATACAAGACGAGATGACCTATCCGGGACAGGTGAAGATTACCGTTATCCGCGAGACGCGTGCGGTAAGCTATGCCAAATAAAAATAGAGCGTAATACAGCATAAGGGGAAGGACGATGTATCAGTTTGAAGTTTGTGCCAATTCCGTAGAAAGTTGCCTAGCTGCCCAAGCGGGGGGAGCCGACCGTGTGGAACTATGCGCAGGCATCCCAGAGGGTGGCACAACGCCTTCTTACGGTGACATCGCCGTGGCGCGTGAAGTGTTGACGAAAACCCGTCTTCACGTTATTATCCGTCCCCGTGGCGGAGACTTCCTATACACCGAATTGGAGCAACGCATTATGCTGAAAGACATTGATGTAGCCCGACAATTAGGTGCGGACGGTGTCGTTTTCGGTTGCCTCACTCCGGACGGAGAAATAGACATCCCTTTGATGCGGAGACTGATGGAGGCAGCGGAAGGAATGTCGGTTACATTTCATCGTGCTTTCGATGTCTGTTGCCATCCGATGCAGGCGCTAAAGGATATCATTGACTTAGGCTGCAGCCGCATCTTGACATCCGGTGGTCAAGCTACGGCCGAAGCGGGCATCCCTTTATTAACGGATTTACAACAAGTGGCACAAGACCGTATCGCCTTGATGGCAGGATGTGGAGTCAACGAAACAAACATTGCGCGCATTGCCAGGGAAACCGGCATACGGGAATTCCACTTTTCGGCTCGTGAATCCATTGACAGCGCAATGCGCTATCGTAACGGGCAAGTCTCTATGGGAGGGACAGTGAAAATAGAAGAATACGCTCGTCCACTGACGACCGAAACGCGAGTAAGGAGCACGATACAAGCCCTACAATCTATGACAGAATAATAACTCCATTCCAGTAATCTATAGCGAGCCGGACTTTCCTTATTGGACAACAAAAAAGGAAGAGCCCGGCTCTTCCTTTTTCCCAATGGATACAATAGATTCGTTTCAATCTACTATTTTATTCGTTGTCGGATCGGGGAAAACCACTGTTGGTTTAAAGGATTTGGCTTCCTCAAAATCCATCCACGCATACGACATAATAATAACGATGTCATCCGGTTGTACGCGACGGGCAGCCGCACCGTTCAAGCATATCTTACCGGAGCCACGCTCACCTTTAATGATATAAGTTTCAAAACGTTCGCCGTTATTGTTGTCTGCAATGTACACTTTCTCACCGGCAATCATATTGGCGGCATCCATAAGATCTTCATCAATGGTGATGCTTCCCATATAGTTCAAATTGGCTTCCGTTACACGGGCACAATGAATCTTGGATTTTAAGACTTCAATCATCATAGAGTTTCTCAAATCTTATATAGTTATATATCAGCCTTTATATTTGATGTTGTCTATCAGACGAACCTCGCCACAGAACACGGTAATGCAGCCCACCGCATAATCCGTATCTTCCCAGTTGACTATTTCCTGCAACGTATTGCCGTCCACTATTTCAAAATACTCCAAGCGCAAACCCGGCGCAGCAGCTATCGCATCTTCCACAAACTTCCGTGTCTCGACCACGGTATGAGTCGTAGCGTATTCACGGCTCTCGAACAAAGTCTTGGAGATGCGCAATGCCTGTTGACGCTCTTCTGCTGAAAGTCGCGTGTTACGGCTACTCAATGCCAGCCCGTCTTCTTCACGGACAATGGGACAGCCCACGATTTCCAACGGGAAATGCATCTGGCGAACCATTTCGCGGATGATGGCCAATTGCTGGAAATCTTTTTCACCAAAGTATGCACGATCCGGCTTCACAATGTCAAACAGCTTGCTTACTACTTGGCAGACACCGTTGAAGTGCCCCGGACGGAATGCTCCCTCCATCACCGTATCCAGCGGAGCGTAGCTAAAACGACGTGTGTCCGGTTCGGGATATATTTCCTCCACCGACGGTGCGAAAGCAAAAGTGACACCACACGCTTCGAGCAATTGGCAATCGGCCTCAAGCGTACGTGGGTATTTGGCTAAATCATTTTTATCGTTAAACTGTGTTGGATTCACAAAAACGCTGACTACCGCTACATCATTTTCCGCAACACAACGTTTTACCAACGAGGCATGACCGGCGTGCAAAGCCCCCATTGTAGGTACCAGTCCTACCGTTTTACCCTGGGCGCGCAGAGCCGTCAATCCAGCCTGCAAGTCCTTGATAGTATGTACTATATTCATTACTTTTTAAGTTTGATTAATACAGGGTTGTTTAAAAACGGCTGCAAAATAAGCTATTATTTACCACATAACGAAAAAATACGCCGCATTTTTGTACTTTTCTCCCGTTTTTTTAAGCCTAAGACAATCTAAAGCCTTCTTGAGAAACAAGTACTTAACAAATTATATAGTTTTATAGTCACCCCCAATTTGTCGTAATCATCGTTTTTTCGTATCTTTGCAAAATAATTGAGAACATTGATTATGACAAAGGCTAACAAGGTTTTATTCATTACACAAGAAATTACTCCTTACGTACCGGAAACTGAAATGTCGCTTACCGGCCGACACCTGCCACAAGCCATCCAAGAAAAAGGCAGGGAGATTAGAACGTTTATGCCTAAATGGGGCAATATCAACGAACGCCGTAATCAGCTGCATGAAGTGATACGTCTCTCGGGGATGAACTTGATTATCGATGACACCGACCACCCGCTTATAATCAAAGTCGCCTCTATCCAGTCGGCTCGTATGCAGGTGTACTTCATCGACAACGATGACTATTTCCAAAACCGTTTGCAGACAGCGGACGAGAATGGAGTCGAATACGAAGACAATGACGCACGTACCATCTTCTATGCCCGCGGTGTATTGGAGACCGTGAAAAAACTCAGGTGGTGCCCTGACATTATTCATTGCCACGGATGGATTAGTGCAGTAGCTCCTCTTTATATTAAGAAGGTCTACAAGGACGAACCCTCGTTTAGAGACGCCAAAGTAGTGTTCTCACTTTATAAAGAAGATTTCAAACAACCGTTCCATCCCGACTTTCCGAGCAAACTGATGCTAAAGGGTATCAATAAGAAAGATGTATCCATCTTGAAAGATCCTATTGATTATACCACCTTATGCAAATTCGCCATTGAACATTCAGACGGAGTCATTCAGCAGGACCAGGACGTCAATCCTGAAATATTGGAGTATGCCAAAAAACTGGGAAAACCTCTGCTTGAGTATCAAGAGCCGGACAATTTTGCCGAGGCTTGCAACAGTTTCTACGACCAAGTTGCGGAAGAAGAACAAGAATAAACTAAATTAGAACTATGAAAGTAATAAGATTGGGACTACTGCTTTGCGCATCCCTGACTTTCTATGCCTGCGATGACACCACCCACACATTGGGTATGGACATGCTACCAGACTCCGATGCTATTTCAACGCATACAACGACCTTTGATGTAACTACCCGGTCGGTTGAAGCTGATGCGGTTTATGCCAAGACTGCTATCGGATATGTAGGTAAGTTTACCGATTCTGAATTTGGCGACTATACAGCCAGCTTCCTGACGGAACTTAACAGTACGGAAAATTTCAAGTTCTCGGACATCTTGCCCGGAGTGTATGAAGAATACTATGATGGCGATACCTTGAAAGGTAGAGGTACCCTTGTCGATGACAAAGTAGAAGCTGTTCGTCTCTTAGTCTATTATAACGATTGGTTTGGCGACTCCTTGAATGCTTGTCGTATGAGTGTCTATGAATTGAATGACCAATGGATTCAGGAACGCCACGATGAAAATAGGAAATACCGTTATACCAACATCGATGCTGAAAGATATAAAGGACGCTTGTTGGGACGTAAAGCTTACACGGCATGGGATGCTTCCATTCCCGATTCAATCAGGAATGCAACCGACTCCAATGGGAACCGTACTTATTACCCAGTTTTGGCCTTTAACCTCGACACCGAAATCGGTGAGAACATCTTAGAGCTGAACCGGGCTTATGAACGAGGTGAAAACAATTATTTTGATGACGCCGACCATTTCATCGATAACGTATTCAAAGGAGTCTATGTCAAAAGCGACTTTGGCGATGGAACCATTCTCTATGTCGACCGTGTCGATTTGGAATTCCAATTCCGTTTTCACTATGTAGATAGCTTAGGAGTAGCCTTAAAGAAAAAGGTAAACGACGCTAATGGAAATATCGGCGATGATTCTACATACATTGGCCGTCAGCCTTTGTTTGCATCTACCAAGGAGGTTATTCAAGCCAACCGGTTTGCCAATTCCGACAGATTGACCGCCAAGGCAAACGAAAAAGAATGGACTTACATCAAGTCACCTGCTGGAATATTCACCGAAGCCACCTTGCCTTATGACGAAATCAACCAACAATTGGTCAATGATACCTTGAATGCCGTAAAACTGACATTCACCAATTATGAAGACCGGAATAACCAAGCATTTAGTATGGATGCTCCCACCAATGTCTTGTTGATACGGAAGTCGGAAGTAAAGTCGTTCTTTGAAGAAAATCAGATTAATGACAATATCACTTCTTTCGTAGCCACTCACAATAGCAATGGAGCCAACCAATATCATTTTCCCAACATAGCTCGCTTGATAACAACTTGTATCAACGAGAAAAAGACCGCACGGGACAAAGCTGAAAAAGAAGCTGGTGCTTCGTGGGATGAGTCGGCTTGGGATGCACAGTGGAACGCTGAGAATCCCGATTGGAACAAAGTGCTGCTGATACCCGTAATCATTACGACACAGCAAACAAGTTCCAGCACAACCGTTACGACCGCTATTCAGCACGACCTACAACCTGGCTATGCCAAACTGCAAGGTGGTGACCCTGAACAAGGCGGACAGAAACTGACGTTGGAAGTAACCTATACTAGTTTCCCGAAATCAAATAACTGAAAAGTATAATATAGCAAAATGTAAAAGAGAGGTGCGTTCAATGACGCACCTTTTTTTATCACTAAGTTTCACTTCTATTTATTCACACAGCACACGGATACTGCTATACATACCATCAACGATTAATCATAATAAAGTGTTCAAGCTCCAATAAACTATTTTTCAAGAAACATTGAACAGAGAGCTTCATCCGCGAATAATGCCTAAGTGATAAATGAGAATTTAGCGCACGCGCACTTGATAATGAAGAATGTTTTTCGGTTTATTATCGAAAGCCCTTTAAAATCTGAGTTCATCTGCCCTGTCTGTGTCTGCGTTCCTCGAATACACAGCACAGCCATCATTCATCATTCTTAATTCTTCATTTAACCGATAAATCATCAATTACCCATACGTTTCTCGGAAGAAACAAACAAAAAAGAGTCCCTTCTCCGGACTATCCGGCGAAGGGACTCTCGCTGAAAAAGACGGCGGCTACCTACTCTCCCACTGTGACGCAGTACCATCGGCGCGGCCGGGCTTAACTGCTCTGTTCGGAATG
>CALUIQ010000175.1 GCA_944320735.1 uncultured Bacteroides sp.
ATTTCCATTTCTTGATGAACCAGCAGCGGGATAATTTTCGATTCAAGTCATTGGGTGAATTAATGGAGTATTGTAAAGCAGACCCACAAAAAAGGATTGGAAGAAAAGACTTGGCTGTTTATGCTTATTTCTTTTTGGAAGAAGAATTGCATAAGTACGCTCTGCAATATGATTTGAGGTATGTTCATTTGGGTTTCTTTGATTGGTGGAAAGAGAAAAATTCTTATTGGGGACATTGTGATTCAGTTCGTAGAGAAATCACCTTGAATATAGAACTGTTGTTTACTTCAGAAGATTTTGTGAGACAGGTTGTTCTGCATGAACTGTGCCATTTTGTACATCCCAATCATAAGAAAGAGTTTTATAAAATGCTGAACAAACTTTACGGAAAGGATGTACGTAAAGAACCGAAGTTTACTTCCGAGACACGTTGGCTTGAAACTGTAGATGCTAAAGCTGCCGTACGCACTTATATGAGAACTTTGTTTGATTTGGCAGAGCAAGGTATTCTGCTAAAGTTGCCGGAAGAAGAACAGGCATCTACTCCACGGATGTTGCAACGTTCTAATAGAAACTTACAACCTACGTTTAACGATAGAGTTGCGGCCTTAAGAGTAAAAAAAGAGAAATAACTATACTGAGGTTTTTCCTTAAAATTAAAAAGTAATATGGCATAACGATGTTGTTAATAACAAATTCTATCTTTACGCCATATTACTGAATTGGGTTTACGAACTCCGATTATACATCCTCCAACGAAAGACATCTCGTTTCTATTTCATACCTGGGCAGAACTTTATGTTTCAAATGTTCTACTTTGGATTTCAACAGTTCCGGTTTGAAGTTTTTCTTTTGACGTTTCACTTCGCAAACTACGGCTTGGTTCTTTTCCAGTTTCAAGGCAACGATGTCAATTTCGTTTTGTCCGTTTCTCAATTCCCACCACGAACCAATGTCCCGGTATTGAAAGGATTCCGCCATTTTCTGCTTGAAGTACAGTTCCAGGCATCTGCCTGAATAGGTAGGATAATCCGCTTGCACGATGTTTTGTAATGCAATGTAATTCTTGATTTCTATCAAGGAGCGGTGACGGTCAAAATAATTGAACCAGAAACGAAGGAAGTTGTCGGTTATCTCATAACGGATGGCTTGCGTGCCTTCTTTCGCCAATATAGGACGCTTGCGGGATATGACGTTGTAGTCCTCCACCAAACGTTTCAGTTGTCCGCCGATGCTCTTCTCTCCTAAAGCCGCTTCGATGGCGGGTTGAGTATTGATGCCTCCCGATATGGCACTGAGGATGGAAAAATAAGTTCCGTAGTTCTTCCCGAATTCTTCTATCAGCAGGTATTTCCCCTCGTCGATGAATGGGGAATTGTCGCGCACCATGAACGAAATCATGGTATTTACATCCAATATGTGGTTGTCGCAGAATAGTTCCACGTATTTGGGTACTCCTCCCGTAAAAGCGTATAAAGCCAACAAATCATCGGGTTGGGAATCGGGACGGTAGTCGTGCATAATTTCTTTCAAGGTGGCTATGCTGAATGCCGAGAGCTTGATGATGTTGTCCGCGCGTCCGAACAAAGGCTCTTTGGAATTTCGGAAAATCTTCTGCATCAACGAATAGACCGAACCGGACACGATGAGGTTGACATGCGAATCTGTTCGGTATTGGTCCCATAGGTTTTGCATATCGCTGTAGACCGAAGCATTGATGTTATAAAACTCTTGAAACTCATCGATGACTAAATTGAATGCTTTTTGCTTGCCCAACTCCAATAAAAAACGGAACAACGAACGGAAAGTATTGATTTCACTGGGTACATACGTACCGAGCACTTGCGAGATAAGCGGAATATATTCCATGCAAAGAGACGCTTCGTTCTTTCGGCTGACGAATAAGTACACAACGGGGGTGTCTTTCACTGCTTTCATAATGAGGCTTGTTTTGCCGATGCGTCTTCTTCCGGTCACTACGGTCAGACGGGAATGGTCTGAAAAAGAGAGCGTCTGAATGCGCTTCAGTTCTTCCAACTCGTTTTCTCTGTTGTAAAATCTCATACGCCTTTAGTCTTTAGTAACGGTGGCAACTGTTACCGCCGTTACAAAATTAGTGCCTTATTCTGATATTTCCAATGCAAAAGGTGATTATTTCGATACCATCAGCCAGCGCTAAGAAAATATTCAGTCGAGAAATAGGATGGAAATGTTTTTTCTCATACCTTTGAGCAAATTTATTTTTGATTTCATATGCACAATATAAAGAAGCGCATCAGTCAATTGCTTGATGCCTTGAACCAAAACGTATACGAAAGGGAGGAAGTGGTGGCGCTTTCTTTGTTGGCGGCCATTGCCGGAGAAAGTATTTTCCTACTGGGGCCTCCGGGGGTAGGCAAGAGCTTGGTGGCACGCAGACTGAAGCTGGCATTTTCGGAAGGGGAATCTTTTGAATACCTGATGTCGCGCTTCAGTACACCGGATGAGATATTCGGTCCTGTTTCCATTTCCAAATTGAAGGATGAAGATACTTATGAGCGTATTACGCAGGGTTATTTGCCTGATGCGTCCGTTGTCTTTCTGGATGAGATTTGGAAGGCAGGCCCGTCTATTCAGAACTCGTTGCTGACGGTAGTCAATGAAAAGATTTTCCGTAACGGGAAGATGACGCTGCAAGTCCCCTTGAAACTCCTTATTGCCGCGTCCAATGAACTGCCGGCCAAAGGGGAAGGGCTTGAAGCATTGTACGACCGCTTTCTAATCCGTAAATTTGTGGGTTGTATAGAACAAGAATACGCCTTTGACCAAATGATAGCTTCGCGCCGTGAGCCGGAACCGTGCATTCCTGATAATTTGCGTATTGGGGAGGACGAATATGAACAGATGCAGAACGAGAGCGAATCGGTACGGTTGCATCACACTTACTTTGAATGGGTACATACCGTGAAACATGCCATCGAGCAATACAACCTGCACAAAGAAGAAGGTCAAAGCTCGCTCTATGTTTCCGACCGCCGTTGGAAGAAAATCACGAACCTGTTGCGTGCTTCGGCTTACTTGAATGGGGCATCTGAAGTCCTGTTAGCTGACTGCCTGTTGGCCATGGATTGCCTTTGGGACGAGACGGAACAAATAGATTTTGCGGAAAATATGGTTGCGGATGCTTTATTTACTACGCTGAAAAGATATTTGTCTTGTGACAAATTTGAGCAGAATCTGGAAATGATGAAGGACTATATGAAAGCGGAGCATGGGGTCATAGAGAAAAATGATCCGGGAATCTTATTGGTCGGTACGTTCTATTACCGGATAGAGGTGCCTACGGTGCAAGGTGCATTGCTGATGTTTGCCACGGATTATCAAAACCTGCGGACGGATAGCAATCGGATGTTTTTTGTGCAGCCGGATCGTTTGCGTCCGGCCAACAAGATATTGAAAGTGTACGACTATCTGAATAACCGGACTATACCGAAAGACAAAATCCATTCTTTACGCAGAGGCAGGCGCTCGGTGTTTATTGACAATACGGAATATAAATTGGCACTTACAGCCGACGCTTCACCGCTTCCTTTGGAAGAGGAAGATTCCGTGGAAAACAAACTACTGGAACTGGTCACTGATTTCCGCACTATGGAGGAAGAATATAAGAATCTGTTGGATAAAGAGAATCAGTATGCGAAGGGGCACTTGTTTCTGTCACGCAGGAAACAAGTGCTGCTGAGAAGAGTATTCGCGCAAGTAGCGGATAGGTTGAGAAGTTATGAAAATGAGTTACGGGCAATCTCCCATGCAAACGACCAAGAGCGCCAGGAATATCAGGCTTAAAGACCTGCAAGAGTATTACTTTATGCGGTTGCAACGGGGCGTGTACGATGTTTATGACTTGCAATTGCACAATGGCGTCATCAAGCCGGGTGAACTGGATGCGGATATATCGGCTTATTATCAGAAAACCTTGCCATCCTTGCAGGAGTTTTATTCGCATTATGTTTCGCAATGGGAATATTTTTATGACATACAGGATGCTTCTGATGCGAAATTCAGCAAGTTCTTGTCCAACAGCCTCTATGCGTTCTCCATAAAGTATAATAAAGTGGATTTGAATGCCTCCTACTATATACAACAATTCCAAAACTTAAAACCAAGGACAAAGAAATGGGTGGAGTTGCGTGCGCATTTTATGAATAGTTGGCACAAGGCATTGACCAACAATGAATACAATTATCAGATGGAGCATATAGAGGCATTGTGCGACGCATTCATACGCTTGCAACGCCAACGAGCCGGTAACCTTCCGGTAACAGACGGGCGTTCCCGCTTGCGGTGGTTGACGCGGGATGACCCTCAGTTGTGTCAGGAAATCTTGGATTATGACAAGCGGGCAAAGGAGACTCCTGCCATACAAGAGTTGGTTCGGTTACTGGGTGAAAGGCAACACGAACGTAATAAACACTTTATGCAGACCGTTGGCATACGGAAAGAGCGATTGGTGCGGACAGCCGGACAAAGTGACATTGTAGGTATTCGGGAGGGGGATGAACTAAGTTGCTTGTTGCCTATAGAATATGCTTATTTGGCCGACTCTCAATTGGAGCCTTTTTTCTTGGAACGTTATACACAGAAACGACTGCAGGTGATGGACTATATTTCCCATCAACGGCAAACAGTCATAGAAATGCAGGAGAAAGAAAACAAGACTGAAGGGCAAGGGCCTTTCATCGTGTGCATCGACACTTCCGCTTCTATGGTGGGCGAACCGGAACGATTGGCCAAATCCGCCTTGCTGGCCATTGCCGAACTGACCGAAGTGCAAGACCGGAAATGTTACGTCATCCTGTTTTCTGTCGGCATTGAATGCCTGGAGATTGACAGCTTGGGTACAGGTTTTCGCGAATTGACCCGCTTCTTGTCCAACTCTTTTCAAGGAGGAACGGATATGACCTCTGCCATTACGCAAGCCGTGAACATGATTCAAGCAGAGGGGTACGAAAGGGCGGACTTGTTGTTGGTCTCTGATTTCGACATGCCCCCTCTGCCGGAATATATAGACCGGAAAGTTCGTCTGATAAAAGAGAAGGAGACGAAAGTTTATGCCTTGGCTATGGGCGGAAATGCCGTCGCACCTGATTTTTGTGATAAAATATGGTCTTTATAAGACGGATCAGTTATTCCTCCCGCTTGAAGGCAAACCCCATTCGCATACCGTCATAGTTTTCGGCCAAGGCACTGATGCTTTGCAGGGTGGAGTTGCTGCTTTTGCTGGAAAGATAGGTAATGAAGTCGAGCAACTTGCTGACGTTGAAAAGTATCTGCAACTCGGACGAAGTACAGGCGATGGTGGCGTTTATCCCTACAAGTCTGGCGAACTTCAGGTTGGCTTCCTTGGTTTCTGTGTTGTAGGTATAGGTGCCTTTCAATTCCCGGTTCTTTATGCGGGCAACGAATGAACTATCGGATTCGAATGTATATCCGAACTCGCCCGGTCGTATGTCGACCTTTTCCAGCAATTCGTCCAACTTATTTGTAAGTGCCGAAGCGGCCAATGCTCCTCCGGCGTTTTGCAACACATTGTCGGATTCAAATTGGACGGCAGAGCCGGTATAGGTCCAGTTTCCTACCATGCTTGCCGTGTTCTTGCCAGTGACAGCCCCTACGGCTTTCTCGATATTTTCTCTATTGAACAAGTCTTTCAATGATTGGGCTTGTACGTTGGGAATTGCCATAAGCAGTAGCAAAATGACCAAACTGTTCCTTCTGAATTCTTTTATTTTCATCATCATTGTTTAGTTGTCTTTTAGTTCCTTATTTATCTTTTCAATGTAAGCCAATAGCTCTTCACGACCGGTTCGATTTTCGGACGAGGTGACAAAATAGGGGGGCAGTTCCTCCCATTGTTCAAGCAGTTTGTCCAAGTATTGGCGGACATTGGCGTTCAGCTGACCTGTTTTTAACTTATCGGCCTTGGTGAAGACTAAAGCGAAGGGGACATTGTTTTCTCCTAACCATTCGATAAATGCCAAATCGATGGCCTGAGGCTCGTGACGGGAGTCGATGAGCACAAAAAGGCAGGTCATCTGCTGGCGGCACAAGATGTAACTCTGAATGATGCGTTTGATTTGCTCTTGACCTTTGACATTACGTTTGGCGTAGCCATATCCGGGGAGGTCGACTATATACCAGTTCTTGTTGATTAGGAAATGGTTGATGAGCATTGTCTTGCCCGGTGTGGCGGAAGTCATAGCCAACCCTTTCCGCCCAGTTAGCATATTAATCAGACTCGATTTCCCGACGTTGGAACGTCCGATAAAGGCATACTCCGGAAATGGGTTTGAGGGGCACTTACTGACGTCCGTATTGCTCATGACAAATTCCGCACTTTTTATCTCCATAATATAATATATAGGATTAAAAAAACATTTTTTCGACTCTTGTGCAAAGGTAATACATATTTGCTTATCTTTGCCCACCGAAATCTCAAAAAATGTAAAGCATGAACGGACAATTCCCTTCGGTTCTATTGGAAAAAGCGGTGGGCGAGTTTGCCAAACTGCCCGGCGTAGGGCGCAAGACGGCTCTGCGTCTGGTATTGCATTTGCTTCGTCAGGACACCACTACGGTAGAGGCCTTGGGGCATGCGATTGTCACGCTGAAACGAGAAGTGAAATATTGCAAGGTTTGCCATAACATCTCCGATACGGAAGTATGCCGCATCTGTGCCAATCCGAATCGTGACCGTACGATAGTGTGTGTGGTAGAGAACATTCAGGACGTGATGGCAGTGGAGGCTACCCAGCAATTTACGGGGCTATACCACGTATTGGGAGGCGTCATCTCGCCTATGGATGGTATAGGACCCGGTGACCTCCAAATAGACAGTCTGGTGGAACGGGTCAACGCCGGTGGAATCGAAGAGGTGATTTTGGCCTTGAGCACTACGATGGAAGGAGACACTACGGGCTTCTATATCTACCGCAAGCTGGAGCATTTGGGCGTGAAACTATCCGTCATAGCCCGAGGGGTTTCCATAGGCGATGAACTGGAATATACGGACGAGGTGACGTTAGGACGGAGTATCGTGAATCGTACACCGTTCAGCGGAACCATGTGAGTTTGCTTTACTTGTTGGTTGTGACTAAATAAGAAACAGTATGGAAGAACGGATAAAGAAAACAGTATCGAGCCTCCGCATAGCTTACTTTTGTTTTTGGCTGGTGCCGGTACTCCTTATTATATATGGAGAATGTGGCGGAAGCTTTGTGGGACTTTATGCGGATAATATGCGGGCAAGTTATTACACGGAAACATTGTCCATCTTGGCAACGGCGGTCTGTGTGCCTGTGTCACTGAAGCTCTTCGCATGGGTGCTGGCTAAAAAGATAGACCAAGCGAGCATAGCGGACGCTTTGAGGTTATACACTGTGTGGAGTTTCGTCCGCTTAGGTTTGCTTGCCTTGCCCGTATGGATAGGCGGAGTGGCTTACTACCTGACGTTGAGCTCTACGGGAGCCTTATGTGCCGCTATCGGCCTTACGGCTTCTCTTTTTTGCCTGCCTGGTGAAGAACGTTTGCGCCGGGAATTGCATATCGAAAAAAATGGAGAGTAGACGGAGATGAAAGCATCGTTTTTTGCAGGAGAAAAGGTCCATTTGCGAGCCATGGAACCGGAAGACTTGGATTGGATGTACGCCATAGAGAATGACCCGGAACTTTGGGATGTTTCCAACTTCAGTGTACCTTATTCAAAATACGTGTTGAAGGAATACATTGCCAACTCACAATATGACATATTTGCCGACAAGCAACTTCGCATGATAGTCGTGCGAAACGAAGATGATAAAGTGGTAGGCACGATAGACATTACAGACTTTGCCCCCCTGCATCGCCGGGGTGAGGTAGGGATAGGCATCTTGCGCGAACATCAAGGAAACGGATATGGCAAGGAAGCGTTGGAGCTACTTTGCCGCTATCTGTTTGACTTTCTGCGCATGCACCAACTCACCGCGCACATAGCCGTGGATAATGAGCGAAGCCTGCATTTGTTCAAGTCGTGCGGGTTTGTTGAGTGTGGCTTGTTAAAGGAATGGTGGTCGGTGAAAGGCTCTTTCAAGGACGTGGTGCTGCTACAATGTTTCCCTCCTAAAAACAAGGGTTAGTTCATAATGGGGATTTGTGGAAAGCGCGCCCACATTTCGTACTTGCCTCCTAACTTACTCATGGCATTTTTCCACATGGTGGAAGACGCTTTCTCGTCCATCAGGTTCTCTTTGTCTTCTTCTCCTACCATCCACGTATTTTCATTGATTTCCCTGTCCAGTTGCTTGTATTCCCATCCGGAGTAACCCAAGAAGAAGCGTACGTTGCCTTCTATGTGCTCACCTCGCTTCAGACAAGTTTTCAATTCATCAAAGGTGCCATTCATATATACCCCATCCGCTACCGGTATGGCACCCGAAATTTGCCTAAACGTATGGAGATAAAACAATGTATCCATACTGAGCGGTCCTCCTTTGTATAAAGGAATCTCTTCTTGGAAATCCACAAAATCGTCCATAATTTCATTCAACAAGATAGGGAGAGGCTTGTTCATCACCAAGCCTACAGCCCCGTCCTGCGTATAGTCAACCAGCAGTATAACCGAACGGCCAAAAATGTGGTCGTATAAGAATGGCTCGGAAATCAGGATTTTTCCTTGGTTGGGAACCACATGATTAGTCTCTATTTTGAAAATATCCGTATTATACATGCCATCGAATTTACGGATAATTATTTGAAAAACAAATATTTTATGAGTTTTTTTTCGAAAAAACTCATAAATCGGCTCAAGAGACTATCCTCACGCCACCGGATGATTTTCGGCAAACAATGCCATACGTTCGTCTAAAAGTTCATATTGATGGTCTTGGATGAATGACGTACAAGCTCTGAGCCCTTCTTGGTTGCTGCCGGTAGTGACAAGCGAGATGGCACTTACGCCGTAATACATCAATTCGCGAACCAATTCACCACTGCTCATACCCGGGTAGCCGATGGTAAAGTAGAATCCATCAGCTACAGGTTCACCCAAATCGTTGTCGTACACTAAGTAGAATCCGTGTTTTAAGAAGATTTCTTTCAGACGCCGTGCGCGTTCTCCATAGACTTTTACTTCGCTCAAAAAGTCGTACTTCCCGTCATTGGCGGCCTTTAACATAGCGGCCATAGCGAATTGGGCCGAATGGCTGGTGCCCGAAGAAAGGGCATAGAGTACGCGGTGGATGAATACCGTGCCAAAAGTACCTCCTCCGTATCGTGTTGTAAGTCCCTCGTAACTCCGATGGTATAGTTTGTCAGAGATGCAACTGACCCCGATGCGCTGGCCTGCATAACTAAATGCTTTCGAGCCGGATATCAGCATAACATAATAATCAGTATAATGAGCTACCGTAGGCAGATAGGGAGGTTGGAAGGGTTTCCCGAAATCTTGTCGGAAGTCCATGCCAAAATAAGCCAAATCTTCCAATACGATGGTGTCATACTTCGTAGCCAGTTCACCTATGATGCGCAACTCCTCATCTTTCAGGCAGATCCAACTTGGATTGTTCGGATTGGAGTAAATAATGGCAGAGATATTTCCCTTCTTTAAATAGGATTCCAGTTTATCTCTCAGTTTTGCGCCCCGATAATCGTACACATCAAATGTCTCGTATTTCTGCCCCATCACGACTACCTGTTGTTTCTGGACTGGGAATCCCGGATCGATGAACAATATGGTATCCTTTTTCGGATCGCATTGGCAACAAGTCAAAAAGGAAGCGAATGTGCCCTGCATAGAACCTGTGACAGGAACGCACCCTTCCGGTGAGACATCCACATTAATAAATGCCTTAATAAAACGCGAAGCCTCTTTTTTCAATTCCGGTAAGCCATTAATATCCGGATATAAACTGGCTATTCCTTTTTGTAGCGCTTCAATTTCTGCCTTTACACCTACAGCAGAAGGCGGAAGTCCTGGCACGCCCATTTCCATCTTGATGAATTCTATACCTGATTCTTTTTCCGCTTTGGCTGCAATGGCTTTTACTTCCCGGATGGTCGCTTTAGAGAAATCCATTATTTGGAAATCCTCAATAGTACGGTCAATCAAGTCGCGAGATATTGGAGTCGATTTCATAAATTCTATTTTTTTTGATTGTAAGTATTACCCGCAAAGTTAGCATAAAAGCATAAATCTTCACCTCTTCACGAAAAAAAAGAATATTTTTTTGAGATAGCTATTGCAGATATCAAAAAAATGCCTACCTTTGCACCCGCAATCGAGAGAGAAAGCGATGAGTAATCAAACTTATTGGTGCGTTAGTTCAGCTGGTTAGAATACATGCCTGTCACGCATGGGGTCACGGGTTCGAGTCCCGTACGCACCGCAATAAACATTGAAAATCAATGTTTTACAGAACAAACACCCGACTTTACACCCAAGAATGTAAAGTCGGGTGTTTTTTTGTATTATTTAATTTATCATCTTTGTGGTAGAGGAT
>CALUIQ010000176.1 GCA_944320735.1 uncultured Bacteroides sp.
CCATTAGCTATGTAAAAACTCCGTTGGAAGTGTTGGAACGGATTGTGCATGCCGTATCAATGGGTGGAAATATGGTTGTGAACTTCGGCCCGCAAGCTGACGGTGATTTCCGTCCGGAAGAAAAGGAACTGGCAAAGGCCATTGGGAAATGGATGGATAAATACGGTGAATGCATCTATGGCTGCGACTATGCCGGATGGGACAAGCAGGCGTGGGGATATTATACCCGCAAAGGCGATGATGTATATATGGTGGTGTTCAATGCTCCTTATTCTAAAAAACTGACTGTGAAAGTGCCTAAAGGCACCAAGGTGGTGAAGGCAACCGTATTGAACGGCGACGAGGTGAACGTGACGGAAACGACCCGCAACGAATACAATGTAGATATGCCTGCGCGTGATCCGGGCGAACCGTTTGTCATCAAACTGCAAATAGAGGAAAACACGAGCACCATTGATAAATACAGAGATGCATTGACTTGATGGCAGATGGTATGAATGGCAATAATCTATATCTCTCTTAAACAATTGTTCCTGCATAAACACAAGGTAAGACACGTGTTGTCAAGTAAGCGCTTATAGACTGCTTGGATTGGGCGGATGGCGGATGAGTGTAAAATTCGTTTCATCCGCCCGATTAGTATGAAGAAAGCGTATATGTACCATCCGATTTTGTAGTTCGCTAAATAATCCATACCTTTGTAAGGAAAATAATTGATTATATGCCATGAAGAACAAATACTTGCTTTTATTGCTGACTCTTATTTGCTATGTGGGTAGCGTGCTTCCAGTCCGGGCGAATGACTATAAATTCAGAACCATGTCGCCTGAAGGAGGCTTCTACTACGATGGTGTAAAAGCAATTGAGCAAGACAGCGAAGGCTTCATTTGGGTGATGATGGATTACGAGCTGTATCGTTTCGATGGCTATGAATACAAGAAATATTATCCTTATTTTGCGGCTTTAAACCCTACGAAGGGATGGACATTCAGTGATATGGCGTCCGGTGGAGCGGGCGATTTGTATGTCAATACCAACAATGGCGTCTATCGTTATATCCAGTCTGCGGATAAGTTTGAGCGAATATATGCTCCTGTGGGACAAGTAAAGGTGGACGGGAGGGGACATGTTTGGCTGAGGTCCCAATATCAGTGGAAGATGTTGGACATCCGTACGGGTGAGACTTTCACCCCTCGTTATGACGGCGATAGCCTGACTTATGTCAATTCACAATTTTGTGTGTCTCAGAAAGAACTGTACACATTTGTTCACCGTTCCGCTTATCGTTTCAATTATGAGAAAAGGGAATTTGAGTATTGTTTTACTTTCCCGGATGAGGGAACAGGATTAGTCTCGTATGCATACGTGCAGGATGGAAAGCTGTGGGCGTACTTTAACGGAGAAGGACTCTATGAAGTAAATTTGGCCACGTTTGGGATAGAGGCTCATTACCCTGCGTTTCCTGAAATGGAGGATGGCTTGCGGACTTTCTTCGTAGATAAAAAAGGAAAAGTTTGGTTTGGATCCATCAACGGGGTGTATATATTCGATCCGGCAAGCGGTGAATGGTCAACCTGCCGGCATTCTCAGTCTGACCCTTATAGTTTGCCCAACAACTCCATCTGGGTAATAACCGAAGACCGGCAGCGGAATGTATGGGTAGGTACCTATTCCGGTATGTTGTGCTATGTCAATGTAGATGAGGGAGATGCTTTTAAAACTTTTCATGCCAAGGAAGGAGGGCTGCATTCTCCGTTGGTCAGTTCTTTTGCCGAGAATGATGATTACTTGTGGATTGGCACGGAGGGAGGTGGCGTAGACCGAATGGACAAGCGTACCGGAACTTTTCGGAATGCAATGGGCAAAGGACAAATGGCTTCGTTGCATGTCAAGTCGTTGGTCGTAGGACGTGAAAATGATTTATGGGTTTCTACATTCAGGGGAGGCATTTATCAGTTCCATTCATCCGGAAGGCTGGAGAAAAACTATCTTCACGTGTCGGGCGACACCACGTCCTTGTTGGTGAACAATATCCGCAAGACGGTAGCCGTGGGAGATACGGGCATGTGGGTGGCTTATCAGCATCCTTCTCTTCGTATCTCGTATTTCTCTATGCGCGACGAAAAGTTCATTCACTATACGTTGGAGAAAAAACAGGCGTACTTGTTTGATATGTTCCGGCAGGGTGATCGTACCTTGTGGTGTGTTAGCCATGACGCGCTTTACCGATTGGATACGCGGACACGTGAGGTTCAGCGTTTTGCACCCGATAATTCCGTTTACTTAAGGCTCTTCACGGCTTGCTTGGATGATTCCGGCCACATTTGGATTGGGACAATTGGCAATGGGCTGGTACGTTTTGATATCAGTACTTCCACTTTTGTGCCCTTGCGCGAGGGGATGTTGCACGAGATGTACTCCATTTACAGCATTTGCTATGACGATGGGAAAATATGGATGGGCACTGACAACGGATTGTGTTGTTACGACATCGCCACCAATCAGTTGGTGGAGTTTGACGAGAAAGCGAACACGCAAGGACAAGTGTATTACCCTCTTGCCGTGTTGAAAGGGGACAATGGAAGGCTGTATTTCGGAGGTACGGACGGCTTTACGATTGTCAATCCCAATCGTATCACTTACAACACTTATCATCCCAAAGCTCTCATTTCAGATTTTTATATAGACCAGGTGGTCGTTCATCCCAATTATGGCGAAGATGCTTCCAAGCAGACCATTGTGTTGGATTATGATCAAGCGAATTTCGGTTTCCGTTTCTCGTCGGACAATTTTAATATCCCAGAAAAGAACCGTTTCAGATACCGTTTGCGGGGCTATAACAACGAGTGGATTACCGTTACCGCCCAGCAACGTACGGTGATGTACTCCAAAGTGCCTGCGGGAACTTATTATTTTGAGATTTATGCCGCCAATAATGATGGTGTCTGGAGTGATGTGCCTACCGTTGTCAAGGTGGTGAGGCGGCCGGCCCCATGGGCAAGCGTTCCTGCCTACGGGCTTTATGTGCTTGTCGTGGTGGGTATAGCCTTGTTGATATACAGATACTACGCTGAGAAAAGAAGGCTTCAGTTGTTGCTCTACCAGGAGAATATGGAAAAAGAACAGAAAGAGCAAATCCATCAGTCGCAATTACGCTTCTTTACCAACATCTCGCACGACTTCCGTACGC
>CALUIQ010000177.1 GCA_944320735.1 uncultured Bacteroides sp.
CGCTGTTCATCAATAATATCCGTCATCGCAAGCCACTACCGGTCTACGGTAAGGGTGAGAACGTG
This sequence comes from uncultured Bacteroides sp., assembly GCA_944320735.1. Taxonomy (GTDB): domain Bacteria; phylum Bacteroidota; class Bacteroidia; order Bacteroidales; family Bacteroidaceae; genus Bacteroides. Next base: position 66 of record CALUIQ010000177.1, read on the forward strand.
CGCGACTGGCTTTATGTGGAGGATCATGCCCGGGCGATCGACCTGATCTTCCACAAGGGCAAGGTAGCGGACACCTACAACATCGGCGGCTTCAATGAGTGGAAGAACATCGACCTGATCAAGGTGGTGATCAAGACGGTCGATCGTCTGTTGGGTCGCCGAGAGGGTGAGGATATGGACCTGATCACTTTCGTCACCGATCGTGCCGGTCACGATATGCGTTATGCCATTGACTCGACTAAACTTCAGAAAGAGTTGGGCTGGGAGCCGAGCCTCCAGTTCGAGGAGGGCATCGAGAAGACGGTGCGCTGGTATCTCGACAATCAGGCGTGGATGGATAACATCACGTCGGGGGAGTATGAGAAGTATTATGAGGAGATGTATAAGGGGAGGTAAGTTCGGCTTAAAACATGAATCTAATTCACCGCTATGGATTTTTGAAGTCATAGCTGTGTATTTTAATTTGAGTAATAGTGACATCAGAGAATAATAAGCGGATAGCGAAGAATACATTATTCCTTTATATACGTACACTATTTGTTTTACTGGTTTCTCTGTATACGAGTCGTGTCATTTTACGAGTATTAGGTATAAGTGACTACGGTATTTATCAGGTAATAGGTGGCTTAGTTGCTATGTTTGGTGTGCTGTCAACAGCACTTTCTGCTGCCATAAGCCGCTTTATTACCTTTGAAATAGGAAGCGGAAATAAAGAAAAGTTGTGTCGTGTATTTTCAACAAGTATTATTGTTCAGTTTATCATTGCATTCATAGTCTTATTGCTAGCAGAGGTTATAGCAATTTGGTTTGTCCAGACGCAAATGAAGATCCCGGAAGGTCGTATGATTGCAGCTCAATGGGTTTTACATTGTTCGTTGATAACCTTCTGTATTAATCTCGTGAGTGTCCCTTATAATGCATGCATTATCGCTCACGAGCATATGAAAACATTTGCTTATATCAGCGTGTTGGATGTTTTACTAAAATTAATCGTATGTTTTTGTATTTTTATTTCTCCTGTTGATAAGTTAATTTTTTATGCGGTTTTATTAACGGTAGAGGCTGTTATCATAAGGATTATATATTCGTTTTATTGTCACCGTCATTTTGAGGAGAGTCGTAGTAAATTGATATTTGATAAAACAATCTTTAGAGATATGTTGAGTTTTTCAGGATGGAGCTTTTTTACAAATACGAACTCTATTCTGAATAATCAGGGTGTCAATATGCTTATCAATGTATTTTTTGGAGTAACAGTAAATGCGGCTAGAGGTATTGCAGTCCAGGTGGAAAATGCCGTGTTGCAATTTGTGAATAATTTTACGGTAGCAATCAATCCTCAGATTACCAAGAGCTATGCTTCTGGAGAAATGGAAAGAATGTATAGTTTAGTCTGTCGCGGAGCGAAATTTTCTTACTTTGCAATGCTTCTGGTGGCATTGCCTATTGTATGTGAGGCGGAAAAGATTCTTAATATATGGCTAACGGTAGTGCCTGAACATACTGTAATATTTGTGCGGCTTTCTCTTGTATTAGGAGTCTTTGATTGTATAGGGGCTTCTGGTTATACAGCATGTGCTGCAGCTGGAAAAATGAAACGTTATGCGCTTATATTAACTCCTATTGGGTTGCTAGAGTTTCCTTTAACTTGGATGTTTTTTGGGATGGGAGCACCTGCCGTTTCAACGTATTATTTGTACATTTTTGTAAAATTCCTGGTGGTTATAGCAAGACTATTTTTATTGCGTGATATGGTTGGATTGACTCCTGTTATATTTGTAAAAAATGTCTTTCGTCCAATTTTGTTTACAACATTGGTAGCTGTCTTACCATCCATATTCGTTATTTACGTTTTTCCGCAGAGTTTCTGGCGTTTGTTTATATCGGTTATTGTCGCCTTATCTACAGTAAGCTTAGCTTCGTTATATATTGGAATGACAGTAGGAGAGAGGCAAATTATAATGGAACGTGTTTATAAGTTGTTAAGGATAAACAAATCATGAATAAATATTTGATTTTTGGATCAGGAGCTTCTGCATGTAAGGATTTTAAAGGACTTCATGGTGTATGTCTTTCCGCTATGTCACATGGAATCTTACAGTTTGATACAGCTCCGAGTTACAGAACGGAAGAAGTGCTCAGTAAGGCCGTTTCTTTGTGTGGACAAGAGTTGGGAATAAGTAGGGGGGCTTATTTTATCCAGACTAAGATAGACCCAATACAAATGTACAATGGCAATGTAGAGGAATATTTTAAGGGAAAGTTATCTCAAATGAATTTGGACTATGTGGATTCACTTTTAATTCATTGGCCTCTTCAAAAGTATTTTATGCAAACTTGGGAAAGTTTACAGTGGCTTAAAGAAAATATGTATGTGAAGCAAATTGGAATATGTAACTTAAGAGTTCGTCATTTGAAGGAACTTCTTGAGAAAGGTATTATACCCGATATTCTTCAAATCGAACGTCATCCGCTAAATATTTTTGAAGAGGAAAGAGCTTTTTGTGAGCGGCATAATATTCTGCTGCAGGATTATTCTCCGCTTTGTAAAATGCATCCACGAATTAGTGAGAATGTAGAAGTGCGTAATATTGCAAATAAGTATGATTGTAATGTCGGGCAGGTTATCTTACGTTGGCATATTGATACTGGGGCATTTCCGGTATTTACATCTACCAAACCAGCTAGGGTAGAGCAATATTCTCATGTGGAGGATTTCTCTTTAACACAAAATGAGATAGAAATAATATCTTCACTTAATTGTAATCATAAATTGTATTTGGAATCTTTGGTATGTCCTGGTTTTTGAAGAAAAAGAAAATAATTTTAATTTTCTTGTTGTGCGCTGCTATAATCTTGTTGTTTACAAGATTGTGGATTCTTTCATTGTTGATTATATTGGCAATTGGATTTTTGGTATTAAATAAGATCGTACTTAGAAAATCCAATAAAATGCCTTTGTTATCAGCGCAGCGTAAGATAAAAAAATATAAATATCTTGTGATCGGTGATTTATGTCCATACTCCGTTTTTAAAGATTACATAGATAAACAAGAAGATGCTTTTATTATTCTTGCTCCAGGTCGTAGTTTCGATGCCTCGTACCAGATTATGTTGCATACTATGTCTATTTTAGATGAAGATGGAATATGTATAATTATTGATTCAGGAAGATGCCCTAAACGAGTGTATACGGTATTTGATATTCCTTATTTGAATTTTATTACACGGAAAGAATTACATCTAGAGAGGCTCGCAAGGAGAGAATCTTGTCCGCTTTTATATGAACCGATAAAGTCTTTCTCTATTCTGCTTAATATATCTTTACATCATAATAAATATGAGAATATGATTTGTAATGATGAACGATTTATAAATTTTTTTCGAAAACGAACGAATCAATTTGTTTATATTAAGTCATATTGATCTCTATAAATAATTTGAATGTTTAAATAATGAATTATACAGTAGAAAAGCATACGCAGATCTTGATAGCCTTGCTTAAGGCGCATAGAATTAAGAAAATTGTAGCAAGCCCAGGTGCAACAAATGTTTGTTTTGTAGGTAGTTTGCAAAGTGATCCTTATTTTGAGATCTACAGTTCGGTTGACGAGCGTTCAGCTGCCTATATAGCCTGTGGTATGGCGGCTGCCAGCGGTGAACCTGTGGTGTTGAGCTGCACAGGTTCTACGGCATCCCGTAATTATATTCCAGGCTTGACTGAAGCTTATTACCGGAAACTCCCCGTGTTGGCCGTCACTTCATCCCAACACTTTGGACGCACTGGACAATATTATGCTCAGATGATTGACCGCACTGCTCCTTTGGCTGACATCGCAATGGAAAGTGTGCAGGTGGGGTGTGTGTTTACTGAAGAAGATGAATGGGCCTGCGGCGTGAACATCAACAAAGCTTTGTTGGCCCTGCGCAAGAGAGGCGGAGGCCCTGCGCATATCAATCTGCAGACCTCTTATAGTCAGGACTTCTCGGTGCAGACACTGCCTGCGGTAAAAAGTATAACATACGTGCACGACATAAAGCATATGCCATCCCTGGACGGGTTCAAGCATATCGCTATATTGGTGGGTGTACACAACAGATGGTCAGCCGAGTTGAAGTCCGCAGTTGAAGACTTCTGCGGCGCTTATAACGCCGTGGTAATCCGGAATCATGCCAGCAACTATACCGGTGAATATGGATACAATCCTGACCTTATTATCAATATGAAGCAGTATCTACCACGGACGGAAACTGCCGACCTGGTAATCTACATTGGTTCCATCTCCAGATACAACAGCGGTATGCGTGAAAAAGACATGTGGAGGGTCAATCCCGATGGGGAGATACGCGACCCGGAAAAGAAGCTGACTCACGTCTTTGCCATGGAGGAAGCGGATTTCTTCCGCTATTATGCAGATGCCAAGAAAGGGAAGAAAGACAGCAGCTATGCACGGCAGTGGCAGGAAGAGGTGAAAGGAATTCTGGCCAATACGCCTGAAAACCTGCCTTTCAGCAACGTATGGGTTGCAAGGATACTGAGCCAGAACCTGCCTGAGCACTGTGTGTTCCATCTCTCTGGTTCCAATACGGCTCGTGCGTGGAATTTCTTTCCCATATCCAACACCATTGAATGTTATTCCAATGACGGCGTTATGGGAATAGACGGACAGATTTCGGCCTTGGTGGGAGAGTCGCTGGTGAACCCTGACAAGCTGCATTTCGGCGCTGTGGGTGACCTCACCTTCTTCTACGATATGAACTCGCTGGGCAACCGCCATATCAAGAACAACCTTCGCCTGCTTGTCATCAACAACGGCAAGGGAGCTGAGTTCAGAATATATTCGCATGCAGCCGCTGCATTTAAAGAGGAAGCAGATAAATATATGGCAGCAGCTGGTCATTATGGGAATAAGTCTAGAACATTGATAAAGCATTATGTGGAAGACCTGGGTTTTGAATATTTAACAGCTTCAACAAAAGAAGAGTTTTGTGAAGCAATGAAACGTTTTACTACTCCTGTATTAACAGAGCATTCAATGGTATTTGAAGTTTTTACAGATAGTAAAGATGAAAGTGATGGTGTTTATGTGATGAATCATATAGTGTCGAATCTTTCCGGAAAGACAAAGGACAAGGCAAAAGAACTTATAAAGTCAATAGCTGGAGAAAAGGGGCTGAGTATAATAAGAGGAATTTTGGGTAAATAGTACTAATTCTAAATTTGGAGTAACAGAATCTTGTCAGACCTAATTTTAATGCCTTGGGTTAAGGCTTTGGGTTGTGCAGTGTTATTTTGACATTATGTGTATTATTTTGATATTCTTAATGATGGTAGTAGTTGGAATGGAGAAATGTACCATACATGGATTTCAATTTGCAGAACGAATGAGGTGTTGTTCTTGATTATTTAAAATATTTTGCTATGAAATTGTCAAATGACTGAGAGATAGCGAAATTCTCACACCCATGACTATCAGGGTTGATATAAATAATATTTAAAATTCAATTCTAGCTTTTAATTTATCTAAGATGGGTACGAAAGAGTGGCTTGCCCTATGTGCGTGTTAAAATTTATACTAATATAATATAAATATGAAAATAGGAATTGTAACCTATTGGTGGAGTAATGACAATTATGGGCAATTATTGCAGTGTTGGGCTTTACAGTTTTATCTTAAGAGGGAAGGTTATGAGCCATTTTTGATACGTTATGCTCATAGTTATCGCCCTACTTGGGAACGATTGATTAGAATGACAGTTAAAATAGTATTAATCTATCCTTTGATTAAGTGGTGGCGGAAGCGCGGTGAGCGACAACTGTTGAGAAGAATTGAGTCAAAGAATACTGTCAGGCAATTTGAAGATTTTCGACAAAACTATATTAATTGCTCAAATTACAATTATAGGTATTTAAAACAATTGCAAGCTAATCCTCCTGAAGCTGATGTTTACATTGTAGGTAGTGATCAAGTTTGGGCACCTGTGCTTTTACGTAGTAAAGGGAATTTGGGATTTTGGCTTGATTTTGGTCCTGCTAAGACTCGACGCATTGCCTATGCTGCAAGTTTTGGTACAGATTGTTGTCCGAACGAATTAAAAGAGTTATTGAAAATACAACTCCAGCGTTTTGACGCAATTTCGGTTAGAGAGGAAAGTGGTGTGGAAATTTGTAAGGAGGCTGGTAAAGAGGCTATTCATGTGGTAGACCCTACATTGTTGTTGAACAGGAATGATTACCAACTATTTTTAGAAAAGCAACCGAGTAAACCAGTGTCTTATATTTTTATTTATAGTATAAATATTGCTCATTCCGATGAAATCCATTATCAAGAGATGCAAGCTTTTGCGCAAAATAGACATTTATCTATTAAAGTAACAACTTCAAGTGGATATATGCCAGGCTGTGAGTTGTTTGAAGGAGTTGAGTATATATATGCTACTATACCTCAATGGCTTTCTTTGATAATGAATGCGGAACTCGTGGTTACTACTTCTTTCCATGGTGTTGTGTTTTGTATTCAATTTCATAAGCCTTTTGTATATTTCCCTCTAAAAGGTAAGTACGAAAAAGGTAACATTCGAGTTATAAATTTACTTGAAAAGCTGACTTTATCTCATTGTGTTTATCGGAAAGATGGTGATTATGAACGTATAATGAAGACTGCAATAAATTGGGTAAATGTTGATGAAAAACTTTTAAAAATACGTGAGAAATCTATAGAATTTCTAAAAGATAATATGCCTGTTATAAGAGTTAAATAGGAATAAAAGAAGAGTGTTATTGTTTGTGTAAGAACTCAAAATAGGGCTCATTAAAAAATCCAACCTTCGTTATGAACAAAAATTGAACACAAAGTGTATGGTAGTGAAGATTTAGAGCGTTTTTATTTCCTGTACCAAACAGAGGTATTGTTTCATAATCTAGGAGATGAGTGTGAAAAGTTTCGTAAGCGTCCAAAACTGACGTATTGCGCTGACAGACTGATGTGGCTACCTTCGCACTGTCAACATAAAAAGTTTAGCGATATGTACAGCAGTGAAGATTTTGAAAGGCTTTTCATCCGTTACAAGAGTGAGGCCTACCCGAAGGGCGAGAGCATCCAGACGTTCTGTCACAGGAACAATGTCCCCTACAACCTGTTTGAGAAATGGTACAAGGATACCCGGCACAAGGTAGTGGAAGTAAACGTATCCGGCCGTCCTTCCCAGTCAGGAACGGACAAGCCCAAAGAAGAAGGCCAACAGAAGGAAGAGCCGGCTACGGAAGTGCGTATATTAGTGGACCTGCGCGTGAGCAACGGGCTGCGCCTGCGTCAGGGGAATTTAAGCTACGGGCAGTTGAGAAGTCTCGTTGAGAAGTTGGAGGGCCTATGTTGAGCATCAGCGAACTTGGCAGGTTCTATTACCTGCGCAATTTCCATGACATGCGTTGCAAGTACGGGCGTGTGCTCTCGGTGATACGCCAGCAGATGAACCGTGAGCCTCAAGCGGGCGAGGTTTACATCATGATGTCGAAGGACTTGCAAACGGTGCGTCTTTACGGTTACGAGCGGCACTCGTGCAGCCTTTACGAGAAGCGTTTTGAAAAGGGTTACAAGTTCATGAAAGTGACTTACGAGGGAGACCTCCCAGTGTTCTCCATCAGCTGGGACGACGTGGTGGTACTGCTTGGATCTCCCGTTATCAAGACATTAAAAATCAAATAATCATATTACAATTTATTTGGCTGTATCAGATATTTTTCGTACCTTTATAAGGTAAAAATAATATCGGTATAGCTAATGGAGGACAAGGAATTCATATTAGAATCGGCCCGCAGGCTGGAGCGTTGGGAGAACACGCCCCGTCCCGTGGCTGCTGACTATGCCGACATGAACAGGGATGAATTGATAAAGCTGGCCATCTACCAGCGTGAACGCATGGACGAGATGGAATCCGCCCGTAAGGAAAGCGACAGGAAGAACGCCGAACTGACGGACAAGCTTTCCGCGCTCACGGAACAGCTCCGTAAGAACAATGAGGCAATGTCCGCGATGGCCGCCCAGATTTCCGAACTGATGAGACAGCTCAAGGCGGAAAGGGAGGAGGCCGCGAAACTTCGGAGTGAGGTCAAGGCCGGACGCGGGCACATGTTCGACCGCAAGTCTCAGAAAGGCACGAGGGCGAAAGGGAAAGACGACGAAAACCGTCCGGCCCCGCATACGGACGTGAAAGGCGGTTTTGACGGCACTCCGGAATCTCTGCCCGCCAGCCTTGACGTTGATGTGGAGAATAGGACCACGGATGTAGCTGGCAGCCAGGCAGCTCCCCAGAAGGAAAGCCGCCTTTACCGTCTGGGTAAGACCTACCGCACGATGGACGCGGACAACCACGTGTACCACAAGAGCGACCTGGGCAAGCTGCCCGAAGGAGCTGTCGTGATAAAGACGTATCCGAGATACACGTATGACCAAAAGACGGTCATTACCGAGCATGCGCATGAGATAGTTGTCTACAGGGACAAGGAGGGTAAGGTCATGTGCGGTTACTTCCCCATGGACACCGAGAAGGGCGAACCGATAGTTGAAAGTGTCCCCGGGACGCATGCCGCCCCCGGCCTGATGGCCTACCTCGTGTACAACCGCTTCTTCCTCGACATTCCGGTCTATAGGGAAACGGCACGCCTGTTGCAGGAAAGGATGCGGGTGTCAAGACAGACGGTAACCAACTGGCTGGAGAAAGGCTCCCAGTTCTTCAGGGGAGTGATTGAATACCTTAAGGACCAGTGTCTGGAAAAGGATTCCGTCGTGAACTGCGATGAGACGTGGTGCAGGGTTAAGGCCGGCGGGAAGTACCGGAAAAAGTATATATGGTGCCTGGTGAACCGGCTGGCGAAGGTGGCCGTCTATTATTACGAGAACGGCTCCCGCGGCCGCAAGGTACTGAAGAACATCCTGGAAGGGAGGGAACTGCGTGCGCTGCAGACGGACGGGTACAACGTGTACCTGTACCTGGACAACGAGATGCTCGACATCGACCACGTCTGCTGCATGGCGCATGTGAGGGCGAAGTTCAAGTACGCCGCCGAGATAGAGTATGACGTGAACGCCCGCAGATTCCTTGAATATATCGGAAGGCTTTATGCCTTAGAGAAGAAGTATGAAGAGGAAAATCTCAGTGCGGAACAGGTGAGGCAGTTAAGGAACTCCGCCGAAACAACGGGAATAATAATCGGTATGCGAAGCCTGCTTGACCTGATGAAATCCGAAAACGCGCCGAGGCACGGAAGCCTGATGAAGAAGGCGGTCAGTTACCTCGACCATTTCTGGAACCAGGTTTTCCTGTACAGAAAAGACGGGGACTACACGATAGACAACAGCCTTGCCGAACGGTGCATCAGGCCTTTGGCGAACGAGCGGAAGAACTCGCTTTTCTTCGGCAGCGACAAGATGGCGCGTGTCAGCGCGGCCTACCACTCGGTCGTGTCCACCTGCAAGCTGCAGGGGTACTCTATCTTGGAATACCTCAAGAAATTCTTTG